>NZ_VIGC02000019.1 GCF_006569185.2 Litorilinea aerophila
CCCGAGCTTTCGGGCCCGTAGATCTCCACAATGCGGCCCCGGGGCATGCCGCCCACGCCCAGGGCGATGTCCAGGCTCAGGCTGCCCGTGGGAATCACCTCCACCTGCAGCCGCTTCGCCTCGCCCAGGCGCATCACCACACCTTCCCCGAAACGTTTGTTGAGGCCGGCCAGGGTTGTCTCCAGCGCTTTCTGGCGACCGTCTGTGCTCATTGCTGACTCCAAACACTCTAACATGGTTGGCGGTGTATGCCGATACGGGCCGTCCATCGCCAACACATCTGTTAGCGTTGTTCCATTGCCACTATAGCGTGCTGTATAGTTTACTGTAATTGATCCGATAATGCAAAAGTATAAAAATGTTGACTATGTGAAAATAAACCGAAGAAATGGCCCAAGGTTCGGCCCTGCTTTGGGCCGAACCTCTTTGCAGGCGCATTCCGTATGAGAGGGCAGAGCCGGCAATCTCCTCAGGCCATGGGCACGTAAATTTTGTCCCGCAGGGTCATGATGGTAAGCCGCAACGCCTCGTCCCGTACCAGGTCTTCGGCCACCTTTTCGACGCCGTAGCGAACGGTGCTGTGATCTCGGCCCCCCAGTTGCTCGCCGATGGCCGGCAAGGAGAGGCCGTTGTCCTCCCGCAGGAGGTACATGGCAATCTGGCGGGCCGTTGCGACGTCCTTGGTGCGCCGGCGGCCGGTGAGATCCTCGGGGCGCAGGTTGAAGTGCTGGGCGACGATGCGGATCACTTCCCCGGGCGTGCAGGCGACGCGCTGGGGGGCCAGGTCATCCAGGATGCTGCGCGCGAAGGCCAGGTCGATGGAGCGGCCCACCAGCCGGGCCTGGAGGCACAGGCGATTGAGCGCGCCTTCCAGCTCCCGAATGTTGCTGTCCACCCGTTCGGCAATCAGCAGGAGGACGTCGTAGGCCACCGGGATCCCCAGCTTGTTCGCCTTGGACTGGAGGATGGCCACCCGGGTTTCGAAGTCGGGCTGGGCGATATCCGCCTGTAGCCCGCCTTCAAACCGGCTCCGCAGCCGCTCCTCCAGGGTGGCCAGGGCCTTGGGTGGGCGGTCGCTGCTGAGTACCACCTGGCGCCCCGCAGCGTGGAGATGGTTGAAGGTGTGGAAAAATTCTTCCTGGGTACTCTCTTTGCCGCCGATGAACTGGATATCGTCGATGAGCAGGATATCCACCTGGCGGTATTTATTGCGGAATTCTTCGGTGCTTTGATTCCGAATGGCACTGATAAGTTCGTTGGTGAACTGCTCCGACGAGCAGTAGAGCATCTGGTAGCCCCGCTCCAGGGCCGCATTCCCGATGGCGTTCAGCAGGTGGGTTTTACCCAGGCCCACGCCGCCGTAGATGAAGAGGGGATTGAAGCTCTGGCCCGGCGTGTCGACCACGGCCAAAGCGGCCGCGTGGGCCAGGCGATTGTGATTGCCCACCACGAAGGTGTCGAAGGTATGGGCCGGGTTCAACTGGCTGGCCAGGCGCGGTCGTGGGCTGCTGCCCGAGCTGGCCGGCGGCAGGCCGGACGACCCGCCCGTGGCCGGCCGATTGCCCGGCAGTCGCTTGTGGACGGTCACCTCGGTCCCCTCCCCCTGGGGCGGCGTTCGGCTGGAGGACTCCTCCTCATCCAGCGCCATGGCGTAGAGCGGCGCCTGGGGAGCCACTGCCTCAGCCGCCTGGGTCCGGGGACACACCCGGAATTGCACCTGCACCGAACGGTTCATGATGCTGCTCAGGGTGCGCTTGATGTTATGGCGGAGCCGATTTTCCAGCCAGTCCCGGGCGTAGGCGTTGGGCATGCCGATGATAAATTCGCCATCTTCGTAGGCCACCACCACCGTATCCCGCACCCAGGTATCATAGGTGGCGGAGGGCATCTGCAGGGCCAGTTCGCTCAGGGCCATCTGCCAGATGACATGGGGATCGAACTGATCGCCTGCCGTCGGCTGTTCGGCCGGGCAAAGGTCGCCCCCCGGCGAGGCCTCCGCCCACGCCTGGAGGAGCGAATCCCCGGGTTTTGTCTCCTCTTCCGGGGTGACCGACTCCCCTGGGACCTCTACCCCTGGGGCCGAGTCCGGCCCGGTGGCCTGATCTGTGACCACGGGTAGCGTAGGTCGGGCCAGGACACGATGATCGCCTCCGGAATCCTGCGGGTTTCGTTTTTGACGCGAGCGCCCCGATGAAGACATCGATTTTCGTTTCAAATTCCTCCCTCCTGACTGCGCCTGGCTTCGCCACGGGCTATGCCCAACCAAACGGTCCCTGTTCTTGTCATCCATAGAAAAAGATGGCGCAAAAAATTTTGTTGCGCGCAGTACGGCAGGATGTATTGTGAGACTGATTGTTCAATTGTTTCTGATGCCAGCAGCCGCTCCAGGCGGTCTGGCATCAGAAAATAGATGAGGTGGCATACTCAAGGTACGCCGAATTTAACGGGGTGGTTCGTGTATGAAAGGTCGATTTTGAACGAATAAGTTCCCCGTGAAAGCCCCTCTGTTTGAGCTGTACCGCTAAGTGTAACAGAATCAGGGCTGAATGCCAATGCGTCCTGGGGGGCAGATTGGCACCAATGTCGCTATTTATGGTCAACATGTGGGGGTGGAACGCCTGTGCTACGCGAGATATTGAGGCAGGCAAAAGGGCCAACGCGAGATAGCCGTTCAGTCGGCGGAGAAATGATGCATAACTTTAAGGTGAAATACGCGATTGCGCGAAAGCCCTCTGATTGCCGTGAAACTTGTCCCCAATTGGATATCGGGGAGTTTCCCCAGCATGGCAAAGTTATCCACAAAGTTATCCCCATCTGGGGATAAGTCGGCGCCAGTTATGGGCAGTGGGATGGCCTGGTGGGGAGGCGGAGGAGAAGGGAGTGTGGAAGCAATAAAAATTGCGAAATTTCCCCGGCTGGCGTGTATAATGACGGCGTGGCCAGGCCTCCAGCCGGAGTGCCAGGCGGCTGCCGATAAACCGCCGAAGATTCATTAGTAAGCCCACGGCAGAAACCGCAGATTTCACAGATGAGCCCAGATTTTCCAGCAAGAGAATCCGTGGCTTTAGACGGAAGATTCATCAGTAGATTCGAGCCCACCAGGAGGTCGCTGTGGACGAACCGACGCAGAAGAAACAATTGGTGCAGCGCCAGTTTGGTGCCCATGCCCATGCCTACGCCACCAGCCCGGTTCACGCCCGGGGGGCCAGCCTGGCCCGCTTGGTAGAACTGGTGCAGCCCGAGCGCCCCTGGCAGGTGCTGGACATTGCCACAGCGGCTGGCCATACCGCCTTTGCCTTTGCGCCCCATGTGGCCCATGTGGTCGCCACTGATCTCACTCCGGAAATGCTGGGCGTGGCCGCCCGCCTGGCTGCGGAAAAGGGGCTGGCCAACCTTTCTTTTCAACAGGCCGATGCGGAGGACCTCCCCTTTCCGCCCGGGCGTTTCGACCTGGTGACCTGTCGCATCGCTCCCCACCATTTTCCCCACATCGACCGTTTCCTGGCTGAGGCTGCCCGGGTGCTGCGGCCAGGGGGGATCCTGGCCGTGGTGGATAACGTGGTGCCAGGGCCCGGGGATGCCGGTGAAGCTGCCGATGAAGCCCTGCTGGCAGCCGGTCGATACATCAACGACTTCGAACGGCTGCGGGATCCCAGTCACCACCGGGCCCTGAGCCTGGGCGAGTGGCTGGCGGCCCTGGAGGGTGCCGGCTTCCACCTGCTCCACCAGGAGACCGCGCCCAAGCGCATGGAGTTCCAGCCCTGGGCCGAACGTATGGGCGCGGCGCCAGAGACCATCCAGCTGCTGCGGAGCATGCTGGAGGACGCGCCGCCGGCAGCCCGGGACTTCTTGCGTCCGGAGCTCAGCGACGGCCAGCTCTTCTTCTACTTGACCGAGGCCATCCTGGTGGCGTCCCACGGATAGCGGGTGTCGGGCTGCAGCGCGCCGTGCAGGTAGCTGGTGGCGCCCACCCGGTGGAGCTGGAGCTGCGGGTCGGTCAGATCGGCCGCAGACCGCTCTGGCCCGACCACTTCATCCCGCGGTTCCCCGGGCTCGCCCTGGGCATCGGCCAGGAGTTCCCACAGCACCCGACCGTCGACATGCGAGGGAACGGGCAATTGCAACAGGGTAAGCACCGTGGGCAGCAGATCGATGGCGCCAGTGGGCAGGGAGGAGAGCAGCCCTTCCTGGAAGCTGGGGCCGTTGGCGATGAAGAGCGCGTGGAGGTCGTAGGGCGACAGGGAGCCGTGGGAAGAGCGCAGCGCCGACTGGGTGGTGAGGGACATGACGGTGCCCGGCACGCCGGCTTCGCTGGGCGCATGGCTCCAGCGGGGTGAGACGGCGAGGAGAGGGCGGCGAGCGTTGAGATGGCCCTGCCAGACCCGTTCCAGATGGATGACGCCTGGCAGGCTGGCCAGATCCGGCCGACCGGCCAGGACCACTCCGGTCCAGGGTTGGGCCAGCAGCCAGGCCACCAGGGGCGCAAGCTCCGCGGCTGTGGGTTCTGCCGTGCCCGGCAACCCATAGATGTAGTCGCTGGCCGTGGCCAGGGGAGGCAGGGGACGGCCTATCTCGGCCGCGGCCTGCTGCAGGTAGTCCCGCAGGGTATTGTGGGCGGCTACGGTGGAATGGCCATGGTCAGAGATGAAGAAGATATCGAACTGGTCACGCAGGCCGCGCGCCTCCAGCCCTTGGAGCACCCTGGCCACACAGTCGTCGACCACCTGCAGCGCTTTCCGGGCTTCCGGCGAGCCCAGCCCGTGGTAGTGCTGACTGTTGTCTGGCTCGTTCAGCCATAGAACGATCACCCGATTGGCCGGATCATCCAGAAAGAGGTCGGTCACGGCCGCGGCGGCGTAGTGCTGGCGGGCGGCACTTTCCTCCCGGGGGGGCACTTCACCCAGCTTTTCCCGCAGGTCGTAGAAGTCGGCGATGCCGTAGGCGCTGTTGGGGTTCACCACACGGCTCAGATGGCGGTGGGTCCAGAGCATGGCCGCACCCGAGCTACTGGTGGCGGCTACGGCGACCCGCTCGCCCCGTTGGGCCAGCAGATCGCCCAGGCTGGGGGTCAGGAGCGCGCGGCCGCGGCTGGCCGCCTCCAGGGCCTGGATGTGCTGATAGTTGGAGGTATCGACAATGTGGTCTTCCGTGGCATGGGGGACCAACATGGTGTTGGCCACGATGCCGTGGTGGCCCGGCGTGGTGCCGGTGGCCAGGGTGCTGATATTGACCCGGGTGTGGGTCGGGTAGACCGCGTGGTGTTCTTGGCTGCGGGCGCCCCTCGCGGCCAGTGCAGCCACGGTCGGCATGAGCTGGGGATCCAAAAGGTCCGGGCGGAGGCCGTCGGCGCCGATGATCAGCACGCGCCGGGGTGATGGCCGATGTGAACGCATGGGAGATCCTCCTTCGCTTGTCCTGGAGCAGCGGATGCCGGGTATTGTAGCGGAGCGCGGGCATATTGGCCAGGGGGATCTGAGCGAAATGATGAACCGATGGCGACATCCGCCACATCACAGCGGATCATGGCATCCACCCAAGAAGGGAGCTTTGCATGTCACTGCCCATCCCAGTCCCAGCGACTTTTCGCATCATCGCCCATCGGGGCGCCTCCGCCTATGCGCCAGAGAACACCCTGCCCGCCTTTCGGCTGGCCCAGGAAATGGGCGTGTATGAGGTGGAGCTGGACACCCAGTTGACCACAGATGGCCAGGTGGTTCTCTGCCACGACGCCACCCTGGCCCGCTATGGCCATGGCCCCCGGCGGGTGGAGGAGATGCGCTGGCCCGAACTGGCCGGGCTAGACATGGGTTCCTGGTTCTCGCCCTTTCTCTTCGGCGGCGAGCCCATGGTAACCCTGGAGCAGCTCTTCCAGGTTTTCGAAGATCGGCTCTTCTATCACATCGAGTTGAAGGGGCTGGCGCCTGGCCTGCCAGCCGCGGTCCACCAGCTCATCCGGCGGCATGGCCTGCGCCACGTCTGCCTGGTTACCTCCTTTGCCCGGGATTCCCTGGCCGCCATGCGCAGCCTGGACGCCACCCTGCCCATGGGCTGGCTGGTGCGTGCCATCGACCAGGAGGCGATGGCCGGGGCCAGGGAGCTGTCTTTGGCGCAGCTTTGCCCGGCGGCAGAGGAAGTCACGCCAGAGGCGGTGGCCCAGGCGCGGCAGGTCGTGTCTGAGGTGCGGGCCTGGGGCATCAACGGTACCCGGGTGTCCACCCAGGCGGAGGAAGTGCAGTCGCTGATCCGGCGGGTCTTGGCGGCGGGCTGCGACGGCATGACCATCAACTGGCCCGATTGGGTGCGCCATGGTTGAGCAGCCGGCCCTGCCGGGGGATTGGTTCAGGCGGCGGCTGCCAGCAGCGGATCCGGGCGGGTTGCCTCGCGCAATAGGCGAGCGATGGCCAGGGGCATTCCGCTTTTTTCTACCGCCCGGGCGGCGGCATCCACGTCATATTCAACCCGGTGAAAATCGACCTGCTGCTTTCTGGTGTCGAAGATGGCAAACGCAGCCCGGGGATCCCCGTCCAACGGTCGCCCCACGGAACCGGGGTTGATGAAGAGGGTGGTGCGGACAGAGCCCGGCTTCTTGCCCTCGTGCCAGGAGCGGAAGGCGTAGGGGTGGTGGGTGTGGCCCATGATGACCACGTCGGCCGCCAGCCGCGCAGCCAGCCGGGCCATCCGGTCGGGGTCGTCGGGCATGTACCAGTCGTCCAGGGCATCCAGGCCGGCGTGCATCACCTGGATGTGGAGGCCATCCAGCTTGAAGGACAGGGTCATGGGCAGATTGCGCAGGTAGTGTTTTTGCTCTTGGCTCAGATGGGCCTGGGCCCAGGCCAGGGCGGCCCGGCGCAGGGGCTCCAGGGCAGGGCTGGACGGCCTTTGGGATGGCTGGGGCAGATCCCAGGCCACCGCGGCATCGTAATTGCCCGCCGCACAGGGGATGGCCATGTGGCGCAGCAGGTGGATCACCTGGCCGGGGTGGGCGCCAAAGCCCACCAGATCGCCGGCACAGAGGATGATGTCCACCGGGTGGGCATACAATTCTTGCAGGACCCGGGTGAGGGCATGGATATTGCCGTGGATGTCGGAGATCAAGCCGATTTTCATGGAGGCCCTTTCGTGGTCGATCCGGCGTGGGGACTTGTCCGCTCTTTTCGCTTTGGTTTCTCTCTGGAGATCCTCCGCTTCTTCTGCCCCCGCGGTGATGGTCGTTCTCTTCCTGGGGTCACCTGCCCTGGCCCCAGTAAAGCCTCCCCGAGTTATGGCGATGTCAACGCCCCGTTAGCAAAGGAACAATGGATTGTTAACGCTGTGTTCATCGGTGAAACCGGGTGTTTCTGCCGTGGACTCGTCTGTGGGCCGAAACAACTCAATCCAGCAGGCCTTCCTGGTTGCGCCAGGATGCCTGGGTGCGTTGGCGGGCGGCGGCCCGCAGGTCGGGGAATTCGTCGGTCTCGTCCACGATGGCGCCGGTCAGCGTCTCCAGGACATCCTCCAGGGTGATGACCCCGGCCACGCCGCCGAACTCGTCGATGACCACGGCCAGATGCTGCCGGTTGGACTGAAAGAAGTCCAGCAGGGCATCGGCCCGCACCGAGTGGGGCACAAAGTGGACCGGCCGGACGAACTCGGCCACGGTACGCTGGCCCTCCTGCCGGATCAAGGCCGCCAGCAGATCCGTCTTCAGGGCCATGCCCAACACGTCGTCCACCGATTCCCCGGTCACCACGATGCGGCTGTGGGGCGAGGCGATGATGGCTTCCTGGGCCTCGGCCAGGGTCATGTGGGCCAGCAAGGAAGTCATGGCCACCCGGGGCGTCATCAGGTCCCGGGCGGCCAGGTCGTTCAGCAGGAAGACCCGGCGAATCATCTCGGACTCGTCCTCTTCGATGCTGCCCTCCTCCTCCCCAATTTTGGTCAGCAATTCGATTTCCGACTCGTCGGTGAGGGGAAAGCGCTGGCCCCGGGTGAAGGGAGCGGTGATCTGCTCGATGAGCCACACCAGGGGGGTGAAGACGTAGGTGAGCACCTGGATGGGACGCGCCGCCGCCAGGGCGATGGGCTCGGCGAACTGCTCGCCGATGGTCTTGGGGATGATCTCCGCAAAGATGATGACCAGAAAGGTGAGGATGCCCGAGAAGACGCCCAGCCACTGTTCTCCCAGCACATGGGCCGCCAGGGTACCCACCGTGATGCTGCCCACGATGTTGGCGATGTTGTTGAGAATCACCACCGTGGCGATGGGGCGGCTCATGTTCTCTCGGATAGCCAGCAGCGCGCCGGCGGCCGGGTGCCCTTCCTCCAGGAGTTGCCGCACCCGCACGATCCGAACCGAAAAGAGCGCGGCTTCCGTCCCCGAGCAGATGCCCGAGGCTAGCAAGACGAACAAAACGGCAAATAGCAGTTGGTACATGGATGGTGAGTCGTTCGCTTTCCCGTGGGGACAGGATTCTGTGGATGTATGGTTTGCCCAGCCCAGTTCGGCCCTGGGCTACGGCGCCAGCCGGGGACCGAGATCCTCGATTTCCCGGTACCACCAGATCCGCACCCGGGCTGTTCCGCCTCGCTCGTAATATTCTACTCGAATTTCATGTTCGCCACGGCCGATGGCATCGAACCGATTGCGAGTCTCCTGGAATCCATCGCGCCAGGCGTCGATCACCTGGATACCGTCGATGTAGACCCGGACGCCATCGTCGCTCTGGGCCACGAAGGTGTAATCGCCAGCCTCGAAGAGGAAGCGCCCCACCCACCGGGCAGACCAGTCATCGCTGCTGACGATGCCGGGCGCCGGCGAATCCAGCCCCCAGTCCCGGTCCAGCGGAAATGTGCCCCGGGGTTCTGTCCGGGAGAGCACGGCAGGGGGCTGCAGGCCGGGGTTGTTGTAGTACGTGGCCTGCCAGTCGGTGCTGTAGGCCACAGGCGTCACCTCAAATTGCAGCAGCGCCTCACCGCCCGCCTCAAAGTACTCCACCCGCAGGGGGTAATCTCCTGCCAGCCGCCGGACCACCTCCCGCTCCCGGGCGGCGCCTTCCTGCCAGGTGTCCATCAGGAGCTGGTCGCCCAGAAAGACCCGGGCGCCGTCATCCACCCGCAGGAAGAACCGATAGTCGCCCGGCGGGAAGGAGACCACCCGCTCGAAGCGAATGGAAAAGTTATCCGCCGGGAGATTGGCCGCGGGCGCGCCCTGGCCCCAGTTAAAGTCGATGGCCGGCACCGTAGTCACCAGGACCGGGCTGCCCGTCAGGTCCCGATTGGGGAAGTAGCTGGCCTGCCAGGCCGTCACCGACACAGGCGGCGTGGGCGTGGGGGTGGGCGTGGCTGGCGGCTGGACAGGGACCACGGCCACCGTCCCCAGGTTGCCTGCCAGCTCCACGTCGCCATCCGACACCCAACCGACAAAGGTGGCCGAGCAGCGGATCTGCCACCAGGTGGCCTGGTTGTTCCGGCCGATGATGGGGCAGGCCTGGCCGGCAGCCAGACCGCCGACCAGGGGGAATTCTGGCCCAGGACCTGAGCGCACGGCCACCGACGGCGTTTGAGCCCGGGCGGTGGGAACTGTCGGTGTGGGCGTGGGCGTCGGTGTCGGGGTAGGCTGGGCCTCGGGCTCCGCCACTTCGATAAACCGGACCACAATCTCCGGTTGGTCGCTCAACCGTCCGGCCGGGTAGAGGGTGCCCCAGACCTTGACCAACAGCCCCGGCCCTCGGGCGCGCAGGGCCATGATCTGGGCTTCGACGGCGGCGGTCTCCCCCACCAGGCCATACGCGGAGTCGTCCGCGGTAATCAGATAAGTCTCAAAGGGCTGGCCGGGCGCCAGCTGCAGGGTGCCCGGCAGGGCGAAGATGGGCAGGAGATCGGACGTGGCCGTCTCGACCTCGTCCGGCTGCTGCGCAGCAACCGACAAGGGGTGGCCGCTGAGAACTGCGGTCAGGGCCAGGATGGCCCCCATGGCCCACCACAGGAAAGGTTTCATCTCCTGCCCTCGTTGAATCTCCGACGGCCAGGCATATGGCCGTCCACGGGGAGACAAGCCGGACGCCCCGGCGCCGCGGCCGTCCCCCTACAGCTCCAACAACAGGGCGGTGAGCAGCGCCGCCCGTTCGGGAATGCGATCCACTTCGATGTGCTCGTGGTCCGCGTGGGCCCCGTGACCCGGCACCCCCAGGCCGTCCAGGGTGGGGATGCCCAGCGCGCCGGTGAAGTTGCCGTCGCTGCCGCCGCCAGTGCCCCCTTCCTGCAGATCCAGGCCCAGTTTGGCGCCGATGGCTTTTGCCCGCTCGAACAGGGCGCCGGTGGCGCTGCGTTCCAACGGCGGGCGATTCCAGCCTCCCCGGACCTGGATACGGGCGCCGGGGAGTACGGGCTGCAGGCCCTGGACCGCAGCCACCAGGCGATCGGCCTCCTCCTGGGTCCAGGCCCGCAGGTCGATGTGGGCCGTGGCGTGGGCGGCCACCACGTTGGAGACAGTCCCGCCCTGGACCACGCCCACGTTCACCGTGGAGCCCTTCTCCAGGTCGGTGAAGCTGTGGAGGCGAAGTATCTGGTGGGCCAGCTCCTGGATGGCGCTGATGCCCTTTTCCGGTTCCACGCCGGCGTGGGCGGCCCGTCCCTCGATCTCCAGGACGAAGCTGCCGCCTCCCTTGCGGGCCGTCTTCAGCACGCCGCCGGGCAGGGGCGATTCCATGACCAGGACGTAGGCTGAGTGCCGTGCCTCTTCTTCGATGAGGGTCCGGGAAGTGGGGCTGCCCACCTCCTCGTCCGAGGTCATCAGGACGGTGACGGGCCGGGGGAGGGGGAGCTGGAGGTCGCCCACGGCCCGGAGTACATACTCCACCAGGGCGAGGCTGGACTGCATGTCGAAGATGCCGGGCCCATAGGCGCGGCCCTGTTCGTCCACCCGGAAGGGGTGGGTGGCCAGGGAACCCACCGGCCAGACGGTGTCGTAGTGACAAAGGATCAGGGCCGGCTGGGCGCTGTCCTGGGCGCCCTCGGGGGCGGTGGGGCGGAAGGTGGCCCGCACGTGGTTGCCCCGTTCGGCCACGGGGATGATGGTTACCTCGGCGCCGGCCTGGCGCAGCCGCCCGGCCAGGAACTCGGCGAAGGCATCCAGCCGGGGCTTGTCGCTGCTGGGGGTTTCCTGGGTGACGAGGGCTTCAATGGTGGCCAGGATTTCCGCCTTCCTGGCGGCAAAGTAGTCCAACAGATTCTGGTAGGACATGGGTGGCTCCGGTGTGGTGTTCTTTTCGGAAGCGGATCTCACTCCCGGATGCTCTTGTAGTAGTTGATCAGCCCGTTGGTGGATGAATCGTGGCTTCGGACCGGTTCTGGGTCTTTGAGCTCGGGCAGGATGGTCTTGGCCAGCACCTTGCCCAGTTCCACGCCCATCTGGTCAAAGGAGTTGATGTCCCAGATGGCGCCCTGGACGAAAATTTTGTGTTCGTAGAGGGCGATGAGGGAGCCCAGGGTCTCCGGCGTCAGGCGCTTGAACAGGAAAGAGTTGGTGGGCCGGTTGCCGGGGAAGGTCTTGGCCGGCACCAGGCGCAGAAGCTCCTCCCCGCTGATGCCCTGGGCCTCCAGTTCGGCCCGGACCTCCTCGGGCGTCTTGCCCTTCATCAGGGCTTCCGTCTGGGCGAAGAAGTTGGAGAGCAGGATGGTGTGGTGTTCGCCCAGGGGGTTGTGACTCTGGGCCGGGGCCAGAAAATCGCAAGGCACCAGCTTGGTTCCCTGGTGGATGAGCTGGTAGAAGGCGTGCTGGCCGTTGGTGCCGGGCTGTCCCCAGATGATGGGGCCGGTGCTGTAGTCTACCCACTGTCCATCCCGGGTGACACTCTTGCCGTTGCTCTCCATGTCGCCCTGCTGGAAATAGGTGGCGAAGTGCTCCAGGTACTGGTCATAGGGCAGGATGGCGTGGGTTTCGGCGCCCCAGAAGTTGTTGTACCAGATGCCCAGCAACCCCATCACCACCGGGATGTTCTCCTCGAAGGGCGTGGTGCGGAAGTAGTTGTCCACCTTGTGGGCGCCTGTCAATAGCTCCTCGAAGCGATCCATGCCGATGTAGAGGGCAATGGAGAGGCCGATGGCTGACCACAGAGAGTAGCGGCCGCCCACCCAGTCCCAAAATTCGAACATGTTCTCCCGGTCGATGCCGAAAGCCTGGACGGCTTCGCTGTTGGTGGAGATGGCCACAAAGTGCTTGGCCACCGCTGCCTCGTCCTGGGCCGTGGCCAGGAACCAATCCCGGGCCGAGTGGGCGTTGGTCATGGTCTCCTGGGTGGTGAAGGTTTTGGAGGCAACCAGGAAGAGGGTGGTCTCCGGGGAGACTTGCTTGAGGGTCTCCACCAGATCGGTGGCGTCCACGTTGGAGACGTAGTGCACCCGGAGGTTGGGATGGCCGTAAGGGCGGAGGGCGTGGGTGACCATCTTGGGGCCCAGGTCCGAGCCGCCGATGCCGATGTTGACGATGTCGGTGATGGGCTGGCCGGTGTAGCCCAGCCACTGGCCGTTGCGCACGGCCTCGCTGAAACGGCGCATCTTGTCCAACACCCGGTTGACCTCGGGCATCACATCTTCGCCATCCACGTAGATGGGCGTGTTGGCGCGATTGCGCAGGGCCACGTGAAGTACGGCCCGGTTTTCGGTGGTGTTGATCTTCTCGCCCCGGAACATGGCCTCGATCTTCTCGCCCAGATGAGTCTGCCGGGCCAGGTCCATGAGCAGCTTCATGGTCTGTTCCGTGATGCGATTCTTGGAGTAGTCGAAGAGGATGTCTTCAAAGCGCAGGGAGAAGCGCTCGAAGCGCTGAGGATCCTGGGCAAAGAGGTCCCGCATGTGTACATTGGCCATGGCCTGGCGGTGCTCCCGGAGGGCCTGCCAGGCCGGCAGGGTAGTAATCGATGCCATTATGCCTCCTGATATCCGAGAACGATTCTGTTCCACTGGAGGGAATTCCCTGGCCCCGGTCCCATTTTAGCACAAGTTGGCATAAAGGGGACTCTCCCCGGCCCTGTCCGTTGACTTTGCCAGGGGCGTATCCTATACTGAAAACAACAACAGCCATTCCAACCAGAACATGGAGATCCGATGGAGCGCCCGACTGCCGAAGGGCCTGAGGGGCCGTTGCCCATGGCTACATGTACGTACGAAGAGTTGGCTCATACCGCGGAAATTGGCCTGCGGGTGCGTTCGGATACGCCCGAAGGCCTTTTTGCCTGTGCTGCCCGGGGCATGTTTGCCCTGCTCAGCGTGGAGGTGGACCGCAGCACCCCGCCCATTCGCCGGGACGTGCATCTCACGTCCATGGACCTGGAGAGCCTGTTGGTGGACTGGCTGAGCGAGCTGCTCTACCTTCATGAAACCACGGGCGCCGTTTTCCAGGAGTGTGTGGTGACCCACTGGCAGCCGGATGCGCCGGATGGCCCCACCCTGGGGGCCACGGTCCAGGGCTATCCACCTGTCACTGCGCCCAGGCTGCAGATCAAAGCCGTCACCTACCATGACCTGCTTGTGGCCGCGGACGAAGATGGCTGGGTGGCCCAGGTCTACTTCGACATCTGAGGGTTCGGCTCCGGCGCATCTTCGGCGCCCGGGCGTCCCGGCTTTCCCGGCCATCCAGGGAACGGTATGGAGTGGCCTGCCGGCAGCGATCCGGACAAGCCGCCGTTGTCCACCGGCTGGGCTGGCAGCGCGGAAGGAGGGAAATGCAACATGGTGCAGATGAAAGATCTGATTCGCATCGACAAGTATGTCTGGGAAATCCCCAAAAGTTATCGCCATGACATGCGGGTGCCGGCTCGCATCTATGCCAGCCGCACCCTGCTGGAAAAGGCGTTGACCGACAAAAGCATCGAGCAGCTGGTCAACGCCACCACCCTGCCCGGCATCGTCGGCTATGCCATTGCCATGCCAGACGTACACCAGGGCTATGGCTTCCCGGTGGGGGGCGTGGCGGCCACCCGCCTGCCGGACGGCGTCATTTCTCCTGGGAGTATCGGCTACGATATCAACTGTGGGGTGCGCCTTCTGGCCAGCGACATCTACGCGGATGAGATCGAGCCCCATCTGGATACCCTGGCCACGGCCCTCTATCAGAACTGCCCCAGCGGCGTGGGACAGGGCGGCCGCTTCCGCCTGAGCGATAAGGAGCTCGACCAGGTCTTGGCCGAAGGCGCCCACTGGTGCCTCTCTCGGGGGCTGGCCACCAATGACGATGTACGCCATGCAGAGGAGACCGGCCGGCTGCGGGGTGCCGATCCCGCCCGGGTCAGCAAGCACGCCCGGGATCGGGGACGGGACCAGTTGGGCACCCTGGGCGCGGGCAACCACTTCCTGGAGGTGGACCAGGTCACAGCCATCTACGACGAGGAGGCGGCCGAGGCCTATGGGCTGCGCCTGGGCCAGGTGGTGGTCCTGATCCACTGTGGCTCCCGGGGGCTGGGGCATCAGGTCTGCACCGACTATGTGCGGGACTTCCAAAAGGCGCTCCAGCGCTACCACATCCAACTGCCGGACCGGGAGCTGGTCTGCGCACCCCTCAACTCGCCCGAGGGCGAGGCCTACACCGCGGCCATGCAGGCTGCAGCCAACTTCGCCTTTGCCAACCGCCAGGTGCTGGCCCACCTGGTGCGGGAGACCTTCGAGCAGGTCTTCGCGGGCACGGGCCTGCCCTTTGACGTGCGTCAGGTCTACGACGTGGCCCACAACATCGGCAAAATCGAATGGCACACCGTGGACGGCCAGCGCATGCAGGTCTGTGTCCACCGCAAGGGCGCGACCCGGGCCTTTGCACCGGGGAGCGACGAGATCCCACCCGATTATCGGGCCGTGGGCCAACCGGTGCTGGTGCCCGGCTCCATGGGCACGGCCAGCTATGTCCTGGCTGGCACCCAGGGCGCCATGGAGCAGACCTTCGGCTCCACCTGTCACGGCGCGGGGCGCAACCTGAGCCGCACCGCGGCCAAGAAACAGGTGCGGGGCGAGGAGTTGAAGCAGCGGCTGAGCCACCAGGGCATTCGGGTGCGGGCCGGCAGCATGCGGGGGCTGGCCGAGGAGGCGCCCGTCGCCTACAAGCAGGTGGAAGAGGTGATCGAAGTGGTGGAAGGCGCCGGCATCGCCCGCGCGGTGGCCCGGCTGGAGCCCATGGCCGTGATCAAAGGCTGAGGGCATCCGCCGCTTTCGGTAGCGCTACATGAGACCATGGCCGGCCTTGGGCCGATGATTGAAATCATCGGCTGGCACACCCCAAGTGCGTTAAAACGCACTCCACGGCACGGATGGCACCCGGTTTGAATCCGTTTTCAACGGAAAAGTCACTCTTTTCATTGACACAGGGAGAAGCACATGAAGGTACTGATCGGCGCCAACCCCATGGGGCTGGAAAAGGCCATGCCGGAGTTGCAAGCCCAATACCCCGAACTTGAATTCGTCCACTGCCCCAACCGGGACGAGACAGCCCGCTACATTGCCGACGCAGACATCTACCTGGGCTGGCTGAACCGGGAGATCTTCCTGGCCGCCAAACGCCTCCGCTGGATCCAGTCGCCCAGCTCCGGCATCAACTACTACCTGGAGATCCCCGAGCTGGTGGAGAGCGACGTGATCCTGACCAGCGCCCGGGGAACCCACGGCGCCTGCCTGGCCGAGAGCGTCTTCGGCATGATCCTGGCCTTCACCCGGGGCATCCGGGAGAGCATCTTCCGCCAGCAGGAACATCTCTGGGACAACCGGGGTATCCGGCCTAAGCTGGTCGAGCTCACCGGCAGCACCCTGGGCATCATCGGCTTTGGCGCCATCGGCCGGGCCATCGCCAAACGGGCCCAGGCCTTCGACATGCGCATCGTGGCCGTGGACGTTGTCCCCCAGGACAAGCCCGACTATGTGGCGGAGCTCTGGCCCCTGGAGCGGTTGGACGACCTGCTCCGTAGTGCGGACTACGTGGTGGTCACCGTACCCTACACGCCCCAGACCGAGGGGATGATCGGCGCCGCCCAGATCGCCCAGATGAAGCCCACGGCCATGCTGGTGGGGATGTCCCGAGGTGGCATCATCGACCAGGAGGCCCTGGCCCAGGCCCTGCGGGAAAAGCGGCTGGCCGCGGCCGCGCTGGACGTCTTCAAGCCCGAGCCCCTGCCGCCGGACAGCGAGCTCTGGGACCTGGAGAACCTGCTCATCACGCCCCACATCGCCGGCGGCACCCAGTTCGAGGGGCAGCACATCCTGGAGATCTTCCGGGAGAACCTGGAACGCTTCCTCCAGGGCCGCTTTCCCCTCCGCAACCAGATCGACAAACGCCAGGGCTTCTAGCGAAATTTACCACCGGTCGAAGTTGACCCGTAGGGCGGGCGTTTAACCACCGAACGTGGCCGAGAAACCAGGGCGCCCGGCGCATCCCATGCGCCGGGCGCCCTTCGTCCGCTTGCCCTATCCGGTGGCGGTGGACGGATGCCTCCATCCTCTCACATCAGCGCCCTACCCCCTACCGTCTACTGACTACTGACTACCGTCTACCACCCCTCCTCCACGCGCCCCCTTCACGACTGGGCCAGGACCATCTCAAAGCGGCGGAACTGGCTCATGTAGAGGTCGTAGTAGAACCCCTTCTGGGCCAGCAGCTCCTCATGGGTGCCCCGCTCGATGATGCGGTGGTCGTTGACCACCAATACCTGGTCCGCGTTGCGAATGGTGCTCAGCCGGTGGGCGATGACGAAAGAGGTGCGCCCTTCCATCAGCCGCAGCAACGCCTCCTGGATGTGCATCTCGGTGCGGGTGTCGACGCTGCTGGTGGCCTCGTCCAGGATGAGGATGCGGGGATCGGCCAGGATGGCCCGGGCGATGGCCAGGAGCTGGCGCTGCCCCTGGCTGAAGTTGTGCCCCTGCTCCGAAACGTGGGTGCGGTATCCCTCGGGCAGGAGGCGGATGAAGCGGTCGGCGTTGGCCAGTTTGGCCGCGGCGATCACCTCCTCGTCGGTGGCGTCCAGACGTCCGTAGCGGATGTTGTCCATCACCGTGCCGGAGAAGAGGAAGGTGTCCTGCAGGACGATGCCCAGCTGTTCCCGCAGGGAGGCCTGTTGCACGGTGCGGATGTCGTGGCCGTCGATGTAGATGGCCCCTTCGTCCACGTCGTAGAAGCGGCTGAGCAGGCTGATGATGGTGGTCTTGCCTGCGCCCGTGGGCCCCACCAGGGCGATGGTCTGGCCGGGCAGCGCCTCCAGGCTGACGTCGATGAGCACCGGTTTGCCCGGCTCGTAGGAGAAGGTGACGTGGTCGAACTTCACGTGCCCCTGGATGTTGCGCAGGGGCTTGGCGTCGGGCAGATCCTGCACGTCCGGCTGGGCGTCCAGCACTTCGAAGATGCGTTCGGCGCCGGCCAGGGCCGACTGCAGGGAGTTGTAGACCATGGCGATGCCCCGCATGGGCCGGAAGAAGTTCATGATATAGACCACAAAAGTGGCCAGCACACCCACCTGGACGATGCCCCGCAGGGCCAACCAGCCGCCCAGCAGGGCTGTGGCCGCGATGGTGATGGTGCTCATGGTGGTGAACATGGGCCCCAGGGCCGCGGTGATGATGTCCGCCTTGATCCCCGCGGCCCGGTTGGCCGCGTTGGCCTCCCGGAACTTGGCGATGGCCGCTTCCTCCCGGGCAAAGGCTTTGACGGCCCGGATGCCTGCGATGTTCTCCTCCATGATGGCGTTGAGCCCACCCAGATTGCGCTGGACGTTGCGGAAGGCCCGGCGGCTGTAGCGGGTGACCAGGGTGGTGATGTAGAGCATCAGGGGCAGCAACACCGACATGGCCAGGGCCAGGGGCCAGTTCAAGAGGAACATGGCGATCATGATGCCGCCCAGGGAGAGGATGTTGGTGGTGAAGTCGATCAGGCCGTTGGAGAGCACGCTGTTGATGGCCTCGGTGTCGTTGGAGAGGCGGCTCATCAGGTCGCCCACCCGGTGGCGGTCATGGTAGGCCATGGACAGGGTCTGGATGTGGGAGAAGAGGTTGGCCCGGATGTCCGCCACCAGATGCTGGCCAATGCCCACCATCAGGAAGCCCTGGATCACCGCGGCCAGGCCCGCGCCCACGTAGACGGCCAGCATCAGCAGCACCGTGCGGCCCAGCCCGGGCAGATCCCGGGGGATGACGTGTTGGTCGATGGCCCGCCCCAGGAGGATAGGGCCCGACAGGCTCATCAGGGTGCCGGCCACCACCAGCGCCGCCACCAGCATCAGCCGGCCGGCGTAGGGGCGCAGGTAGTGGGCCAGGCGGGCCAGGGTGGAGCGGGTATCCTTGGCGCTTTCGCCGGTGAGCCGGCCGCCGCCGCCGATACCCAGGCGAATGGCGCCGGCCGGTCTGCCAGTGTTCTGGGTCATGGCTCCCTCCGGTCTGGGTGTGAAGTCTGGGAGGCGTCCAGGGGAAAGTGGGCCAGACTCTCCTCGCCAAACTGGGAACGGAAGATGTCGCGGTAGATGGGGCTGGTGGTCAGCAGCTCCCGGTGGGTGCCCTGAGCCACGATCTGGCCACCGTCCAGGATGAAGATCTGGTCCGCGTTCAGGACGCTGCTGATGCGTTGGGCCACGATAAAGGTAGTGCAGTGGCGCATGTAGGCGTCCAGCGCCTCCTGGATCTTGAACTCGGTGTCCATGTCCACGGCGCTGGTGGCGTCATCCAGGATCAGGATGCCGGGTGAGACCAGCAAGGCCCGGGCGATGGCGATGCGCTGTTTCTGCCCGCCGGAGAGGTTGGCCCCCCGGGCTTCCACCATGCTGTCGTAGCCCTGGGGCATGGCCATGATGAAATCGTGGGCCTGGGCCGCCTTGGCCGCCGCGATGACCTCCTCCATGGATGCGTCGGGCCGGCCGTAGGCGATGTTCTCCCGCACCGTGCCGCTGAAGAGCACCGTCTGTTGCATCACCATGCCGATGTGCCGGCGCAGGGAATGGGGCGACCACTGGCGCACGTCCACCTGATCCACGGCGATGGTCCCGTGGGTGGCTTCGTAGAAGCGGGGGATCAGGTTCACCAGGGTGCTCTTCCCCGAGCCGGTGGCGCCCAGCAGGGCGATGCGCTGGCCGGGCTTCACCTGGAAGCTGATCTGTGCCAGCACGTCCTTGTGGCCGTTGACGTTCCCGTTGGGGCCGCCGTTGACCGCCGCCGGCGTCCGCATGCCGGCCCCGTTGCCCTGGAAGGCCGGCGCCGGGGTCGTCTCCTCCGGCGGCGCGTAGGCCTCGTAGCGGAAGGAGACCTGGTCGAAGCGGACGGCGCCGTCCAGCGCCTCCGCGGTGTGGGGAGATTCCGCCACACGGATGGCCGGCTCCATGTCCAGCACCTCCAGGATGCGGGTGGACGATGCCTCGGCCCGGGAGACCATGTTCAGCATGTTGCTCAGGAGCAGCAGGGGGGCCATGCCGATCATCAGGTAGTTGTTGAAGGCGATGAGCTCCCCCACCGACAGGCGGCCGCCGATGGTGTCCAGGCCGCCCCACCAGGCCACGGCCACGATGCCCAGGTTGGTGATGAGCCCCAGGGAGGGCATGGCCAGGGCCATGAGCCGGCCCACTTTGATGTTCTCCGCCATGTAGGCTTCGTTGCCCTGGCGGTAGCGCTCAATTTCGTAGGGCTCCCGCACGAAGGCCTTGACCACCTGCACGCCGGCCAGGTTCTCCTGGACGATGGTGTTCAGCGCGGCCAGTTTCTGCTGGACCACCATGAAGAGGGGGGCGGCCACCCGCAGGATGGAGCGGATAACCACGGCGGCGACGGCCAGCATGATGAAGATGATGGTGGAGAGCTGCAGGTCGGTGACGGTCAGCATGATCACACTGCCGATGATCATGAGCAGCGCCCGCAACAAGAGGGAGAGGCCGGCGCTGAGAAACATGCGCACCACATCCACGTCGCTGGAGATGCGGGTCATGAGCTGCCCCGTCTGCATCTGGTCCAGGTTGGCAAAGGAGAGGCGCTGGATGTGGGTGAAAAGTTCGTTGCGCAGGTCGTAGGCAATGCCCTGGGAGAGTTGCGCCCGGGAGACGCCCTGGCCCAGGGTGGCCAGGGCACCGACCAGGGCGGTCACCAGCATCACCAGGGACCCATTCCAGATGGCCTCCCAGTTGCCGCTCCGGATGCCCTGGTCCACCACATACTGGAGCATGCGCGGCACCACCAGCTCCATGGCCACCGGCAGGACGGTGGTCACCAGCCCCGCCAGGAGCACCCAGCGGTAGGGCCGCATGTAGCGGGTCATACGTCGTAGGGATCTCATTCGAGTTCTTGAACCTCCATTAGTCTCATGATGTCGTCCAGCGCCTGGTTGATCATCTGCAGACGCTCCGGGGGGAGGGTGCCCAGCCGTCGTCGCAGCAGGGGAATGCCGCCCATGGGCGCCTTCTGCGCGATCTCCCGGCCCGCCGGCGTCAGCTCCACGATGACCACCCGGTTGTCCTCGGGCGAGCGGGTCCGGGTCACGTAGCCGTCCGCCTCCAACTGGGCAATGACCGTGGAGGCCACGCTGGCGCTGCGGTAGAGGTATTCCTGCACCTGGCCGACCGTGGCAGGGCCCGATTCCAGCAGGAAGCGCAGCACGGAGAACTCCCGGGGGCGCACGCCATGTTCGGTCACCTGGCGGGCGTACTGGCGCAGATAGCGGTTGAGGATGAGAAATTTGTGGATGGCCTCACTGGCCAGCTCTTGCGGTGGTGTGTCCACAGGTTTCCCCCTTTGGACTTGCCGTCAGATAGTTTCTTGTAGAAAATTTCTGTATAGAAATTTTCTGTGCGGAAGTATAGATCCACAAGCCGGGTTGTTGTCAAATTGGTCAGAGCCTGCATGGCTGTGTCATCGCTGGCGGATGGATTATAATGGACTTGATGATTTGTCGTGGTTGAGATGGACAAGAGGGCAAGCCAGCCTGTGGGCAAGGCACGAATGGACGAAAAACGCCAGGAGTTTGCAGCGCTCCTCCAGGAATGTGGCCAGCATTACCTGGATACCGCCGAGGGACGGGCCCAGGCCGAGGCCTATCGCCAGAGCCGCCAGGAGGCCCAGCGCCACTTCCAGGAAGTGCAACGCCTGGCCGAGCAAGGCCTGGACATCACCGAGGCCGTGCTGTTGAAGCTGCTTCCCCACCCCGACACCGCCGCCAATCGCTGGCGGGGGGCCTGGATCCACGGCACCCCGGCGGCGATGGGCGACGTGCGCAGCCGCTATGAGGCCGCAGGCTGGATCCAGCCGGAGGATTGGCCCCAGGTGGCTGCAGCCATCTATGAGCTGGTGCGCCGCTGTGTGGCAGAGCCCGCCGCCCTGGCCGATGCCTGCCAGGCTTTCAGCGCCCTGCCCTACACCAAAGGCTTTCAGGCCGGCATGCTCTCGCCCATCCTCAACGCCCTGCGGCCGGATGCCTTCCTCCTCTGGAACAGCCGGGTCTGCCAGGTGCTCAACTACTTTACCGGCGCTTCTTTCACCGCGGCCTTGCTCGATTACCCCCAGGCCAACGCCGCCCTCCAGACGTTCATCGCCGCGCACCAGGAGTTGCTGGCCCAGGTCCATGGGCGGTCAGCCGAACCGGCCGACACCTTCGACCGCTTCTGCCACTGGCTGGTGACCATCCGCCGTTTTCCCCTGCGGGCCATCCGCTTCTGGCGTATCGCCGCGGGGGACGATTTCTGGCAGTGGCAGGAGTGGCGCGAGGGGCACTACGTGGCCGTGGGCTGGGACGAACTGGGCGATCTGGCCGGGATCGACCGTCGGGAATTTCAGCGGCGCCGGGATAGCCTGGTGGCCCAGTATCCCCAGTGGACCAAGCGCGGCGCGGATCAGGCCTGGCGCTTCGCCCGTCAGCTGGCGGAAGGCGACCGGGTGGTGGTCCACGTAGGCGGGGAGGTGGTGCTGGCCATTGGGACCGTGGCCGGCGCCTACTACTTCGTGCCCGATCTGCCCCTGGGCCATCGCCGGCCGGTGGAATGGCACGATCTCACCCCCCGGGCCATCCACCAGCCCCGCTGGCGGGACACCCTGGGCGAGCTCACCGAAGCCGAGTTCCTGGCCATCCAGGAGGCGCCGGCCAGCCAGGTGGATGTGGCCGCCCTCTTTGACCGGGAGCCGCCGCTAGAACCGCCCGCCACGCCCGAGTTCCTGCGCTTCTGCGCCCCCATGGTGGCAGCGCTTCAGGCGCGCGGTGGGCAGGGGCCGGCCCGGGAGGTCACCGAGGAGGTTCTGGACCGGATGGGGCTGCCGGCGGATGCCCTGGCTGGCGGCGGCGCCCGGGGGGGCAGCCGGGTCAAGAACCAGATCCACCGGGCCCGCCATACCCTGGTCCAGGCCGGGCTGCTCACTTCTCCCCAGCGGGGCCTCTGGCAGCTCACCCGCCAGGGCCAGGCGCTGACGCCCACGCCCCAGGCCATCCAGGCCATCTACCAGGAGCTGATCTATCGCCGCCGGCGGGAGGAAACCCTGGAGAACGAATCCCCGGCCATTCGCCGGCTGACCGAATCGGCCGGGGCGTACGAAGTCACGCCGGAGCCTGCCTCGACCCCTCCGGCAGTACCCAGGGAGGACGCCCGACCCCAGCCCGCCTTCTCCCTGGCCGATTGTGCCGCGGCCACGGGGTTGGAAGAGGAGACCCTGGACCGCTGGGTGGCCGCCATTGAGCGCAAGGGGCAGGCCATCCTCTACGGCCCACCGGGCACGGGCAAAACCTACACGGCCAGGATGCTGGCCCGCCACCTGGTGGGCGGTGGGGATGGCTTCGTGGAGCTGGTTCAGTTTCACCCCGCCTACACCTACGAAGATTTTGTCCAGGGGATCCGCCCCCGGGCCACGCCCGCGGGGCTGGACTATGCCCTGGTACCCGGGCGCTTCCTGACCTTCTGCCGCCAGGCAGCCCACCGGCAGGGGCGCTGCGTGCTCATCATCGATGAAATCAACCGGGCCCATCTGGCCCAGGTCTTCGGCGAACTCATGTACCTGCTGGAGTACCGCAACGAGGAGATCGCCCTGGCTGCGGGCAACACCCGCTTCTGCATCCCGGCCAATGTGCGGATCATCGGCACCATGAACACAGCGGATCGCTCCATCGCCCTGGTGGACCATGCCCTCCGGCGGCGTTTTGCCTTCCTGCCCCTCTACCCGGATTATGACATGCTCCGCCGTTACCATGCTCGCATCCAGAGCGATTTCCCGGTGGAAGCCCTGGTGACTCTGCTCCAGCGGCTCAACCGGGAAATTCACGATCCCCACTTTGCCCTGGGGGTGACCTACTTCCTGCGCCCCAACCTGGCCGACGAGATCCGGGACATCTGGCAGCTGGAAGTCGAGCCGTACCTGGAAGAATATTTCTTCGATCGCCCCGACCGGGTGGACGAGTTCCGCTGGTCCCGTGTGCGTCGGGAACTGGGCCTATGAGCGGGCATCCTCTCCAGGTGGTGACCCTGGTGGCCTACGAGCCCTGTCGGCTGCCGGCGGAGGCGCTGCCCGCCGAGGCGGTGGCCTGGCTCTGGCAACACCACAGCCATCGGGTCCAGATCGAGCCTCCTTCGTTTAAGACCCAGGGCCAATGGCAACTCACCGCCCAGGGCTGGGCCGGCTACATTCCCCTCACGCCCAACCTGGCTCTGGCCCTGGTTCCCCGGTTGCCCATCCCCAACCTGTTTCGCCTGCTGGCCTACGCCTACGACCTGGCCGGCGTCTGCTCTCTGGATGGCTGCTTCCAGGCCGCGTCCCTCCCCGAATTTTACGGGCGGCTGGCGTGCCTGCTGGCCGAGGGGGTACTGGCGCGGCTGCGGCAGGGGATCCACCAGGCCTACCTGGTACGGGAGGGACGCCAGACCTTCCTGCGGGGTCAACTGCGCACCAAAGCCCTGGCGCAGCGGCCGTGGGAGGTGGGGGTGCCCTGTCGCTACCAGGAGTTCACGCCAGACGTGGCGGAAAACCAGATCCTGGCCTGGACCCTCCACACCATCCTGCGGGGTGGCTTCTGTCAGGGAGAGGAGCATGCCACCGTCCTCCGGGCCTTTCGGCGGCTGGCCGGCGGGGTGACCCTGCGCCCCTTCACCGCCGACGACTGTCGCGGGCGCGTCTACCATCGGCTGACCCAGGACTACCGCCCCCTTCACGCCCTCTGCGCCTTTTTCCTGGCGCAGCAGGGCCCTGCCTATCAGGAGGGGGACTGGGAGATGGTGCCCTTTTTGGTGGATGTGGGCCAGCTTTTCGAGCGTTTCGTGGCGGCCTGGCTGCGCCAACACCTGGAGCCGTCGTTGCGGGTTGCCGTCCAGGAGCGATGCCCCATTGATCCGGCCGGGAACCGGTATTTTACCCTGGACCTGGTGATCTACGACACTCGCTCCGGCCGTCCCCGGTGGATCCTGGATACCAAGTACAAGCCGGGGGCGGATGGCCCGGCGCCGGAGGACATTGCCCAGGTCCTGGCCTATGCCCAGGCGAAGGGTGCCCGGGATGCGGCGCTGGTCTATCCCATGCCGCTGGCCCAGCCCCTGGACACGGTGATCAACGGCATCCGGGTGCGCAGCCTTACTTTTGACTTGACCCAGGATCTAACCCAGGCTGGGGAAGATTTTCTGCGCGCCCTCCTCTCGCCGTGTTCACCCCATGTTTGACATGTTTGACTCCCCTGTAAGAAGGGCATTTTTGAACGCAAAGGCACAAAGGCGCAATGAAATGCAGGAGAGAGTAACCCGAATCAGCGTTCATCTGCGTGGGGCAGCGTCCTCATTTGACCTTTGTGCAGTAGTGCCATGTTTTCTGCTAGAAGAGCGCAACCATGTGGATTCCATTCACCCGTTTTCTTTTGCCCTTGGCCGTGACGGCCATGGTGCTGGAGCTGGGCAGTCAGGTGTTGAACGCCGGCATGGCCCGGATGCCCCGGGCCACCGAGACCCTGGCCGGCTACGGGCTGGCCTGGGGTCTGGTGCTGTTTCTGGCCAGCCCCCTGGCCCAGGCCAAAGAGCTGGGGTTGGTGCTGGCGGTAGACCGGGAGAGCCTGCGGCCTGTGCGGCGGTTTGTGGCCATGGCGGGTGTCATCCTCAGCGTGGGGCTGGCCTCGCTGGCTGTGACCCCAGCCGGCGACTGGGTCATCGAGGGGTTGCATGGCGTGGATCCACACCTGGGAGCGATCGTGCGGGTGGCCCTGTTGTGGCTGGCACCCTATCCGCTGCTCAAGGCCCTCTCCCTGCTCCATGCCGGCCTGCTTCTGCGGGCGCGGCGGACGGTGGTGGTGAGCTACGCCACCCTGGCCAATCTGGGGGTCAGCATCGCCACGGTCTTCCTGCTGCTGGCGGTGCCCCTGGTCCGGGCCGAGCCCATCCGCCTGCCCATCCTGGCCCTCTATGCCGGCCTGGCGGTGGAACTTGGAATCATCTTCTGGGGATATAGGCGGGGCTGGCGGCCGGCCCAGCGGGCGGGTGCGCCGGCCCCGGTACCTGGCTACGGGGCCATCATCCGCTTCTTTTGGCCCCTGGCCCTGATCATGGTGATTCAAGAGTTGAGCCGACCTGTCATCAACCTGTTCGTCGCCCGGCAGACCCAGGGGGACGCGGCCGGCGCGGCGCTGGCCATTCTGACGGTGGTGTACACCCTGGGGCGCCTGCCCTATGGCTGGCTCAACGAGATTCGCAGTCTGGCCCCCGCCTTCCAGGAGCAGCGGGGCGCGCTGGCGGCCATCCGCCGTTTTGCCCTGGCCTGCGGGGGGATCTCCTTCGCCATGATGTTGCTCCTGTTCTGGACACCTCTGCGGGGGTTCATCCTGGAAGGGCTCATCGGCTTGACGCCGGCGTTGGCTCAAGGGGCCGTGATTCCCCTGCGCATCATTTCGTTTCTGTCGTTTGTGGTCATGGCCCGGGCCTACCTGCACGGCGTGGCCCTGGTGGAGCGGCGCACGGCTGCCATGGCACCGAGTGCGCCGGCCCGTTTCGCCGCCATCCTGGCCGCGCTCATGCTTCTGCCCCGTTGGGGCATCACCGGCGCGACCCTGGGCATCTCGGCCCTGGTCACCGGCTTTGTGGTGGAAACGTTGTTAGTCTGGTGGGGCGTGCGGGGGCGGGCCCTCCTGTTGCCGGCCTCTTCGGCTGGGGGAAGGGCTGCGCCCTCTGGGCCACTGTAGTGACCGACGGCTCTTGGTCATGGGGTCGTCGTCATGGAGTCATCCGCAAAACATTCATCGAAGCAGTAGAGAGGGAAATATGAATCGCGAAGTTTCACTGATCCTGGCCGGAATCGGCGGCTATGGTCACTTTTACCTGCGCCACTTGCTGGCAGGCGCGGAACAGGCGGGGGTCCGTTTTCAGGCGGCGGCCGATCCCCGGCCTTCGGGCAGTCCGTTTTTGGACCAATTGCAGGACCGGGGCGTGGAAATTTTCCCCGACCTAACATCCTGCCTGGCGGCCCACCAGGCGGATCTGGTGGTTATCGCGGCGCCCATCCACTTCCACGCCGAACTGACGGCGCTTTCCCTGGCCCACGGCGCCCATGTCCTCTGCGAGAAGCCCCTGTGCGCCACCGTCGCCGAGGCGACGGCCATGGCCCAGGCCGAAGCCCAGGCCGACCGATTCGTCGCGGTGGGCTATCAGTGGTCCTTTTCCGAGGCCATCCAGGCCCTGAAACGGGATATCCAGGAGGGGGTCCTGGGGCAGCCCCGCCGCTTCAAGACGTGCGTCCTGTGGCCCCGGGGCGCCGCCTACTACGCGCGCAACAACTGGGCCGGCCGCATCCGCAGCCAGGATGGCCGCTGGGTGCTGGACAGCCCGGCCAGTAACGCCACGGCCCACTATCTGCACAACATGTTCTACGTCTTGGGGAGCTGCCGGGAGACGTCCGCGTTTCCGGCCCAGGTGGAGGCAGAGCTGTACCGGGCCAATCCCATTGAAAATTATGATGCCGCGGCCATCCGTTGCTACACCGAAGAGGGCGTGGAGCTACTTTTCTACGCAGCCCATTCGGTCCAACGGCGGGAGGGGCCGTTCTTCCAGTTTGAATTTGAGCAGGCGGTGGTTCGCTACACGGACGGCGGCACCATCCAGGCCACCTTCGCGGATGGACGTCAGAAGGACTACGGCGATCCCTTTGCCCACGATGGCAACAAACTCTGGCAGAGCGTGGACGCCGTCCGCACGGGCGAGCCGGTGGCCTGTGGCATCGCTGCGGCCACACCCCACGTCTACGCCATCAACGGCGCCCAGCTTTCCATGCCCGACATTGTCACCCTGCCGGATCGGCTCTACCGGCAGGATGGGGATGTGCGTTGGGTGGCCGGGCTCCAGGATGTCTTCCGGGCTGCGTACCAGGAAGCCTGCCTCCCCGCTGAGTTGGACAGTGTCCCCTGGACCCGGTCCGGCCGGCCTGTAACCCTGGCCGAAATTCGGCAGCGCCAGATTCCGGTGTAGTGCGCCGGACTTACCAGACGCAGTATCCGCCGTCCACCACCAGGTCGTGGCCGGTGATGAAATCCGAGGCCGGTGCGGCCAGGTAGACCAGCGCGCCCTGGAGGTCGGTCACCTCTGCCATGCGCCCCATGGGTGTCAGATCCAGCCAGCGGGGGACCATCTGCTGGCCCTCGGGCGTCTGGGTCAGCTCTTCCACCAGTTGGGTGCGGGTGTAGCCCGGGCTGATGCTGTTGACCCGGATGCCCCGTCGGGCCCATTCGGCGGCCAGGCTGCGGGTCAGGTGGATCACGCCGGCCTTGGATGCGTTGTAGGCGCACTGGTTCTGGGGGGTGTTGACGATGCGGCCGGACATGGACGCGGTGTTGATGATCTTGCCGTAGCCGGCGGCCAGCATGGCACGGGCCTCGGCCTGGGCGCAGAGGAAGACACCGGTCAGGTTGATGTCGATGACCCGCTGCCACTCCTCCAGGGTCATGCTTTCGCCGTCGGCCCAGAGGCCGATGCCCGCGTTGTTGGCGCCGATGGTCAGTTTCCCCCACTTGCGGAGCACCGCGTCCACCATGGCCTGGACCTCATCCGGCTTGGTCACGTCCGCGGTTACGGCCAGGGCATCGATCCCTTTGTCCGCCAGTTCCTGGGCCACGGCTTCGGCCCGTTCCGCCACCCGATCCACCACGGCCACGGCGGCGCCAGCTTCGCCCAGGGCATGGGCAAAGCCGCGGCCGATCCCCTGGCCGGCTCCGGTCACCAGGGCCACCCGCCCGTCCAGGCGAAAGCGCTCCAGGATGGGCGGCGCGTTCAAAATGTCGTCAGCCATGGGGCATCCACTCCTTTCCAGAGGCGAACCTGTTTGGGTTACTCGGCGACCACGATCTGGGCCTTCACCGACGAGGGGGGCATGTGGGCCGCGAACTCGAAGGCCTCCACGCTTTGGTCGAAGGTGAAGCGATCGGTGATGAGGGGTTTGACGTCGATTTTGCCGCTGGCCATGAGGGCCAGGGCCCGGGGATAGACGTGGGCGTAGCGGAAGACGTGCTCCACCCGGACTTCCTTGACCTGGGCGGCGGCCACATCGTAGGCGATGGGCTGAAGGGGGATGCCCACGTAGATGACTGCGCCGCCGGGGCAGACGGGCTCGAAGACGCTGGCCGCGGCCTGTTCGTTTCCGCTGCACTCGAAGACCAGGTCCGCGCCCCAGCCGTCGGTGAGCTCCTGGACCACATCGGTCAGGCGTTCCCGGGCCACGTTCACTGGTGTGATGGGGCCCAGGGTCGCGGCCAGATCCAGCTTGGGCTGCTGGACATCGGTCATGATCACCCGGCTGCAGCCCCCGGCCAGGGCGGCCAGGGCGGTCACCATGCCGATGGGGCCGGCCCCCATGACCACGGCCACGTCCCCGGGGCGGATACGAGCCTTGTTGGCGGCATGGAGACCTACAGCCAGGGGCTCCACCATGGCGCCCTCGGCAAAGCTGATGTTATCCGGCAGCTTGTAGGTGAAGGCGGCCGGGTGGACCACGGTGGGGCGCAGCACGCCGTGGACCGGGGGCGTGGCCCAGAAGCGCACGGCCGGATCCAGGTTGTAGAGGCCCAGGCGGGTGGCCTTGCTGTTGGGGTCTGGGATGCCTGGCTCCATGCAGACCCGGTCGCCGGGCTGCAGATGTTTCACCTGGCTGCCCACTTCGATCACCGTGCCCGAGGCCTCGTGGCCCAGGATCATAGGTTCTCGGACGACGAAGGGGCCGATGGCGCCGTGGGTATAGTAGTGGACATCGCTGCCACAGATGCCCACCGTGTGGAGGGCGATGCGCACATCGTGGGGCCCCATGGGCTCATCCAGTTCGATGTCCCGCAGGGAAAGTTTCAGTTTTTCTTCAAGGACCAATGCTTTCATAGGCTTCTCCCGAAAGGTGCCGGAGCCTGGCGTGCCCGTGCCGGCAAGGATACAGGCCCGCCGGGAATGGCCACCATGGGGGAAGTGGTTACCCCCAGCGGACGACAATGACGATCCAGATCAATGATAGCAGGGTTGCCACCCAGAGGGGAAGAAATGCCTCGATGAAGCGCATCCAATAGTTTAGTTCATTCGTCGGTTGACAACCCGATTCCAGTTGCCTATGATGGGAACCGCAGACAAGGTGACAGCCAGCCTGTGTCCTCTCTGCGACCGGCTGACTCCACCGGTGCGCCCGACCCGGGGCGCTAATCTGTCCCAACCATCCAAAACAACCGAAGAACGGTCCTGAACTTCCAACATCCCCCGTCGAGGAGGTATGGACAATGCGGCTGATCCCCCGAGCCCATCGGCTGCTCTGCCGGCTGTTCCGCCGGCCGCGTCGTCCCTGGCCCGCGTGTTTGCTGACTACCCTCTGCCTGGCTCTGCTCTGGACCCTGTGGATGAACCCACCTGGCCTCCAGGCCAACACCATCCAGGGCGGCGAAGAAACGCCCTTCCCCCTGGACCCACCCACGCCCACCGCCACCGAGACACCCAGCCCCACGCCGTCGCCCACGGCGACCGAGGTACTCACGGAGACGCCCACGCCTACGGAGACGGCGCCTCCATCGCCCACGCCCACTGACACGGGCACTCCCACGCCTACTGCCACCGAGACACCCAGCTCCACGCCGTCGCCCACGGCGACCGAAACGCCCACGGAGACGCCCACGCCTACGGAGACGGCGCCTCCATCGCCCACGCCCACTGACACGGGCACTCCCACGCCCACCGCCACCGAGACACCCAGCCCCACGCCGTCGCCCACGGCGACCGAAACGCCCACGGAGACGCCCACGTCCACCCCAACACTGGCGACCACCCCCACGCCGCCCCCCAACTTGCGTATCAGCGAGTTTCTGGCCGACCCCAAGGCGGTGACCGACGCCCAGGGCGAATGGATTGAGCTGGTCAACCTGGAAGACGTCCCCGTCAACCTTCGGGACTGGATTCTGGCTGACCTGGACCGGGACTGGCATCCCATTGCGACGGAGCTGTGGATCCCGCCGGGCGGCTATCTGGTTCTGGCCCGCAACAGCGACCCTGGGGCCAACGGCGGCGTTCAGGCCCAGTACCAGTACACCGGCCTGGATCTGGCCAACGGCGAGGACGAGTTGCTCCTCATCTCACCCGACGGCGTGGAGGTAGACCGGGTCCTGTGGGGGCGGGAGCGGGGCCTGCCCACCACTCCCGGTGCTTCCCTGGAGCGGGTGGACTGGTACTCTGGCGATGCCTGGCAGACGGCCACGGGGCCCTGGCCCGGTTCTGCCGGGGATTGGGGCAGCCCTGGCCAGCCCTACGTACCGGCTCCGCCCACGCCCACCGCCACACCCATTCCGCCTGCCCCCAGCGACGAACCGCCACCCACCTCCATCCCCACGCCTGCGCCGGTTTCGACTTCAACTTTGACGCCGGTTTCTCCGACGCCGGTGCCGACCCCGACGCCGACTGTGCCGGTGGCCCCACCGCCCCGTCTGCGTATCAGCGAGTTTCTGGCCGACCCCAGGGTGGTGGCCGACGCCCAGGGCGAATGGATTGAGCTGGTCAACCTGGAAGATGTCCCCGTCAACCTCCAGGACTGGATCCTGGCCGACCTGGACCGGGACTGGCATCCCATTGCGACGGAGCTGTGGATCCCGCCGGGCGGCTATCTGGTCCTGGCCCGCAACAGCGACCCTGGGGCCAACGGCGGCGTCCAGGCCCAGTACCAGTACACCGGCCTGGATCTGGCCAACGGCGAGGACGAGTTGCTCCTCATCTCGCCCGACGGCGTGGAGGTAGACCGGGTCCTGTGGGGGCGGGAAAGACCCGTACAAGTGGTACAGGGGGCCAGTCTGGAGCGCACCGATTGGGATTCTCAAACAGCCTGGGCCGTTGCCGAGGTTCCCTGGCCTGGCTCCCTGGGCGACCGGGGCTCGCCCGGACAACCCTTTCGCGCAAGCCTGCCCACGGCCACGCCGCCCCCGCCGACGCCTTCCGCCACACCCACGGCCACGGCCACCCGTTCTGGGCCGCCTCCTGGCTCGCCGCCACGGGTATTCCTCAGCGAGATCATGGGCGATCCAGCTGCCGTCTCCGACCGGGATGGGGAGTGGCTGGAGCTCTTCAACGCCGACGAGCAGCCGGTCAACCTGAGTGGCTGGATCCTGGCCGACCGGGGGAAAGACCGCCATGTCATCGCCCGCGACCTCTGGCTGCAGCCGGGTGCGACCGTGGTGTTGGGGCGCCAGGCCGACCAGGACCAGAACGGTGGCGTACCGGTGGACTACGTCTACGATGGTTTCTCCCTGGCCAACGACGAGGATGAAGTGCTCCTCGTCGCGCCCTGGGGCGCGGTGGTGGATCAGGTGGCCTGGGGTGGGAACAGCGGCCTGCGATTGCCCACCGGGGCCAGCCTGGAACGCACAGATCTAGCCGATCCCCAGGCGTGGCAGGCGGCGTCGGCGCCCTGGCCCGGCTCTCTGGGCGATCGGGGGTCGCCGGGCCGGCCCTACCAGCCCACCTCCCCCACCGCGCCCACCCTCTCCCCCGGTACCCCCGTTCCCACACCGGAGGCCACCGGGACGGCCACGCCCACCCCCACCGCCACGGCCTTGCCTGCGCCTTCCCTGGGTGATGCCTGGCCGCTGGAGCCCAACGGCAGCATGCTGGTGATCGACGAGGTCCTTTATGACGGCAGCGCCGAGGAGTTCGTAGCCCTGTACCACAGCGGCGATACGCCCCTGGATCTGGGCGGTTGGCTGTTGGGAGATGCCGAAGTGCCGGGCGACAACGAAGGCCTGTACGCCCTGCCGGCCGGGTACCTCCTGCAGCCCGGCGCCACCTTTGTGGTTGCCCGCAACGGGGCAGCCTTTCGCCAGCGCTTCGGCCGCGCGCCGGACGCCGAATTGGAGGAGAGCGACCCCGTCGTCACGACCCTGGCGCGGGAGCGTACCCTGGCCAGCGGCACCTTTGCCCTGCGAGATCAGGGAGATGAAGTGGTGTTGCTCACGCCCGCCCGCCGCCTGGCCGACGCGGTAGCCTTCGCAGAGGGTGAATATGGACGGCTTCAGTTGGGCGGATACCTGGCTGCTGGCCCAGGCCAGAGCCTGCAGCGGGTACCTGGGCCTCGTTTTCCAGGGGTGACTGACGTGCGGGAGCGTTTCCTATTGGGGCCACCCCGGCCCTTTGAACCGCGCGGCACTCCCCTGGCCCGTGCCCATCCCCGGCCAACCCTGGCCGACGGCATGGTGGCCCTGTGGGGGACGCTGGCTGCCTTCTCCAACTACAGCCCGGGAGGCACCGCGCCGCCCCACTACGTGTTGGCCGCCGGGGCTGCTGCCGGGCTCGACTTCGTGGCCCTGGCGGATCCCCACCGGGTCTTCCTGGATGTGGAGGGCGTCGCCCATGCCCTGGGCATGATCGCCGTTCCCGGCTGGCGCTGGCAAGGGAATGACGGGCGCCAGGCTGTGGTCTACGCTCCCCAGACGGTGGAGGCCGCTTCCTGGGAAGGCCTGAGCCAATGGGCCGGGCAGCAGGGCTGGCCGCTCCAGGCCCTGGCGGATGTTGGGCCGGTTGATGGCGCCGTGGCCGCGTTGACCGCCGACACCCTGGCCGTACCGGACGGGCTGGCCCGACTCTTTCAACGGTGGTCCGTGGCCGGGCGCCCCCTCTTGCCCGCCGGGAATCACAACCCGCCCCTGCCGGCCCTCCTGCCTGGCCAGCCCCGCTACACGGGCCTGGCTGTCCGGCAGGCCGATGTAGACGGGGTGCTGGAAGCCCTGCGCGCCCGCCGGGGGTGGCTCACCAGCGCCGCCGGCCTTTGGGTGACCCTCCAGGCGGAGGAGCCCGATGGCCAGCGCACGTGGATGGGGCAATCGATCGCACCCGCCAACCAGGTGGTGCTGCACGTCCGCTACGGCGACCAGGCGGGCGAAGCCCTGGGCGTGGCCATCTGGCAGGACGGTCAGCCAGTCCGGCAGCTGGACATCCCCTCGCCAGATGGCCACTGGATCCTGAACCTGCCGGCGGTACCCGGAAGCTGGCTGGCCGCGGTGGTCACCCAGGCCGATGGCGATTTCGCGGTGACAGCGCCCCTCCAGGTGCGGACAGGCGGCGGTGGACAGGTCCTCCTCAACGAGGTGCTGCCGGCGCCGGCGGGAGATCTCAACGGCGACGGTGTGGTGGACAGCGACGACGAGTTCATCGAGCTCTACAACCCGGGCAATGGACCCGTGTCGCTGGTGGGATGGCAACTGGTGGATGGCCTGGAATCCATGGCCCTGGCCGGGGATGCCCAGGCGAGTGCCCGGCGCTTCGTCTTTGGCCCTGGCCGATATCTCAACGGGCGCAGCCGCCTGGTTCTCTGGCGTCGGGAGAGCGGCCTCAGCCTGAACAACGACCAGGATGGCATCCGGCTGCTGGATCCCACCGGCGCAGTGGTAGATCAGGTGGCCTGGCACAGCTTCCCCGGCTGGGGCACGGCCCTGGCCCGCTTGCCCGATGGCAGCGAACAGTGGTCCACCACCAGCGCCGCCACCCCTGGCCAGGCCAACCAGGGAAGTGCCGAGACGGTGCCTTTTACACCGCCATCGGGGCCGCCACCGCTTCCCTCGCCGCCGCCCCCCGCCTCCAAAGGCGAGGACGAGGATGAGCGCCCGGCCCAAAAAGCGGCCGAAGGGCAGGCACCTGGGCCGCCGGGCTCGCTGGCAGAGGCCAAGCGGCGAGGGCTGGAAGCCACGGTAGAGTTTCGGGCCCAGGTGGTGGCGCCCCCGGGCCTGTTCAACTCGGCCATCTACGTGGCCGAGCCGGCCCTGGACGCCCAGGGAAATCCCCTGCCCCTGGCCGGCCTGGGCATTCAGGTCTACCTCAACAGCGGCGACTTTCTGCCCATGGAGGAAGGGAGCTGGGTCCTGGTACGCGGGGTGCTCAAGTCCTTCCGCGGCGAGATGGAGCTCCGGGCAGAGAGCCCGGAGCAGATCTGGCCTTTTCAAGTGGGCACGCCGTTGCAGCCGCTGCCGGTCCGGGTGGCGGACATCGGCGAATCCCTGGAAGGTCGGCTGGTGACCTTCCAGGGCGTGGTCAGCGGATGGCAGGGGGACAGCATCTTCCTGGCCGACCCCGACCAGCCGGAGGCAGAAGCGGTGCGGGTCACGGTGCGCAGCAGCCTGGGCTGGCGACGCCCGTACGTGAATCGGGGTGAACGGTGGCAGGTCACCGGGATCGTCAGCCAGTTTGCCCGGGAGCATCCGTGGAATGGCGGCTACCGGGTGCTGGTCCGCTATCCGGAGGATCTGCGCGAGCTGGACAGACCCTGAGGGCGCGTGGCCTATCGCCAGGTGGCCCGCAGCACCCGCACCCAGTTCTCGTAGGCGATCTGGCGCAGCTCGGCGTCGCCGTAGCCCCGGGCCCGCAGGCGCTCCATCAGGCGGGGCAGGCCGGCCACGTCCTTCAGCTCGGCGGGCATGGTGGCGCCGTCAAAGTCCGAGCCGAAGGCCACATGGGCCACGCCCATACGCTGCACCATGTAGTCCAGATGGTCGACGATTCGGTCGAGGGGCGTGTTGGCGTCCACCTGGCCATCTTCCCGCAGGAAACCCACGTGAAAGTTGACCCCCACCACGCCACCGCTGTCCCGGATGGCATCCAGCTGGCGGTCGGTCAGGTTGCGGCTGGAAGGCGCCAGCGCGTGGGCGCCGGAGTGGGTCGCCACCAGGGGGGCGTTAGAGAGGGCGGCCACGTCCCAGAAGCCCTTTTCATTCAGGTGGGAAAGGTCAATCAGGATGCCCAGGCGGTTGCAGGCCTGCACCAGGGCCCGGCCGGCTTCGGTCAGGCCCGGGCCGATGTCCGGGGAGGAAGGAAAGCGGAAGGGGACGCCGGTGCCGAAGGCGTTGGGACGACTCCAGGTGATTCCCAGGGAGCGCAGCCCTGCCCGGTAGAAGACTTCCAGGCTGTCCAGTTGGGTGTCGATGGCCTCGGCACCTTCGATGTGGAAGATCATGGCCAGGACGCCATCCTCCAGTGCCTGGACCAGCTCGTCCACAGTGCGCACCACCTGGGCCTGCCCCTGGGCCTCTTCTTCCAGACGGAAGAGGCGGGCCGCCAGGGCCATGGTGAAGGCCAGGGCGTGGGGCTGGTCCACGGGCTGGGGCTCCGGCGCGCCGGCCGGGTTGTGGGTTGCCGGCAGGCCATCGTTGGAACGGGGCGAGGGGGTAAAGAGGGCAAAGAACCCTCCACCCAGCCCGCCTTCCCGGGCCCGGGGCAGGTCGATGTGGCCCTCCTGGCTGCGTTCAAAGAAGGAACGACAGTTTGGGGGTTCCTGCAGATGGAGCTGGAGCAGGGTGTCGTTGTGGCCGTCGAAAATGGGAATCGGCGATGGAGTGCCCATGGAAGGTCCTTTCTGCTGTGAATCCTTGGGTTGAAATTCGGATGGGCTTGAGTGTAAACCATGGGCTGCCCCACATCAAAGCGGCCGGCAGGGCGGTGGGCACTTGACCTTCCTGTGGCTTTTTCGGCGGAAGCAGGCTCTGGCGCAAGATTCGGGTGGCCAGGCCGGGGCAGTGGGTTTACAATGGAGGTGTCTATTCGGGTATGTGGATACCCAGGATTGGTACCCGCAGAGGAGCAGCGTGATCAGGCTGTAACGGAGTGTGGAAACGTGGTGGATACAACCCAACGTGCTGACTATGAACGGGTGGCGGCTGCGATTCGCTACCTGGAGGCGCACCAACAGGAGCAGCCCAGCCTGGAGGAAGTGGCGGCGCACCTGCATCTGAGTCCATTTCACCTCCAGCGGATCTTCAAGCGCTGGGCCGGCATCAGCCCCAAGCGCTTCCTCCAGTTTCTGACCGCGGAACACGCCAAACGCCTGCTGGCGGAATCCCACAGCGTGCTGGACGCCGCATATGGGGCCGGGCTATCGGGGCCCGGCCGTCTCCATGACCTGCTGGTCTCGGTGGAAGCGGTGACGCCGGGCGAGTTCAAAGCCCGGGGCGCGGGTCTGTCCATCGCCTGTGGCCGCCACGACACGCCTTTCGGCGAGTGTCTGCTGGCCGTGACGGAGCGGGGCATCTGTGGCCTCTTCTTCCTGGGAGAGGGCGGCTGGGCAGAGGCCCTGGCCGAGCTCCAGCGCCGGTGGCCGGAAGCACGCATCGTGGAAGATGCGGCGCGCACACAGCCCCTGGCCGACCAGATCTTCCCGCCTGGACCTACGGGCGGTCCCCGTTCCGTCAATCTGCTGGTGCGGGGGACCAACTTTCAGATCAAGGTGTGGGAAGCCCTGCTGCGGATTCCCGCCGGCCAGGTCACCACCTACGGTACGCTGGCCCGGGCCATCGGCCAGCCCCGGGCAGCCCGGGCTGTGGGCAGCGCGGTGGCCGCCAATCCCATCGCCTATTTGATTCCCTGTCACCGGGTCATCCGTCAGAGCGGGTTGATTGCCGATTATCGCTGGGGCAGCACCCGCAAGAAGGCCATCTTGGGCTGGGAATTTGCCCGGCAAGGGGCGTCCACCGTCGAGGATTCGCCGGCACCAGCTGAGCGCTGGTAATCGACTACGGGTAGAGATGGTACGTGGTGCGTATATTCGTCTACGCACCACGCACCACGTGAGAGGCATCAGGCGTGCTGGGGTGGCGTCTCCTCCAGGGTGGGGGCCAGGCCGGCCGCGTCCTGGGGGCTATCCTTTTCCCGCACCAGGGTGATGAGGGTCCAGCCCGGTTCGGGTTCCAGGGGCGCGTCTACCGTAGAGATGAGGACCCGCTTGCCCTGGATGGCCATAAGCAGCAGGAAGTCCTGGGCCTGGTACTGTTTGCGGAATTCCTGAAAGGTAAATTGCTCAGTCAGGGGCGTCATCTTGATGATGGCGCCGGAGTTCAGCATCTCTGTCAGGCGGTTGAAGGTTGCATCGCGCGAGAAGAGGAGCCGACCCAGCTGGAACCGGTTCAGGTTGGTGTTTTGGCCGGCCGGTAGCTGCGGAGGCAACTGGTAGACCTCGGATGATCCGAACTCATCCTCAAAGTGTTTGCATGCCAGGGCATTGGCTTCATCGTTGTTGGTCAGGGCCAGCAGGCGGCCAATGCCAGCCAGGTCCAGGTGAGTTTCCACAAACTCGGATAACAGATTGCCTTGGGAGGCGTTCAGCCCCCGCAGCCGGGCTTCCACCACGCTGCTGAGATTGGCGTCGATCAGGCGCACCACGAAACCGGCCTTCTGCAAGGCCAGGGCCAGCTCCTGGGCCAGGGGATTGGCCCCCATGAACAGGAAGCCCTGGGGATCGGCCTCGCTGACGTGAAGGCGCTGGGCCAGCCATTTGGCCGTGCTCCCCTGTAACACCACCGTGCCCACGATGACCAGGAAGGTGAGGGGGCTGAGGATGCGGGCTTCTGCGTATCCCATCTCCACCAGTTCAAAGGCGAAGAGGGAGGAGACCGCCGCCGCCACGATGCCGCGTGGCGCGATCCAGGAGAGGAAGAGCCGTTCGTTGCGCTGCAGTGGGCTGCCGATGGCGCTGAGCTGGACCGCCAACGGCCTCAGCACCAGGATGATCACCGCCAGCAAGACCAGGCTGCGCCAGTCCAACAGGCGCAGGTCGTCCATGGTGATGTTGGCTGCCAGGAGGATGAAGAGGGTGGAGATCAGCAGCACGCTCAGCTTTTCTTTGAAGTACCAGATTTCCCGCAGCTGCCGCAGGTCGGTGTTGGCCAGCAGGACGCCCATCACGGTGACGGCCAGCAGGCCGGACTCGCTGGCCAGGGCACTGGAAAAAGCAAAGACGCAGGTGACGATGGCCAGGGTAGCCACATCCCGCAGATAGTCCGGAATCAGAAAGCGGCGGAGCAGCTCGTAGAGGATGTAGCCGCCCACCAGCCCGAAGCCGGAGCCCACCGCCACAATGCGGATAAATCCACCCAGGCTCCACTCCCAGCGGGCGCCCACCCCAGCCGCGATGAACTCGAAGACCAGCACGGCCACCAGGGCCCCGATGGGGTCGATAAGGATCCCTTCCCACTTCAACACAGAAGCAATGTTGGCCGTGGGGCGCACATTGCGCAACAAGGGCGCAATGACCGTGGGCCCAGTCACGATGATGAGCGCCCCGAACAGGAAGGAGAGGGGCCAGGAGATGCCCATCAGGTAATGTGCCCCGATCGCGCCGCCAAACCAGCTGATCAACGAACCCAGGGTCAGCAGATTGCGCACGATGGTGGCTACCGAGCGTACTTCTCGCCAGGTGAGCGTCAGCGCGCCCTCGAACAGAATAACCGCCACCGAGAGGGAGACCAACGGGAAGAAGAGATTTCCCAATGAGTCCTGGGGATGTAGCCAGCCCAACACCGGGCCGGCCAGAAAACCGGCGGCCAACAGGGGCAAAATAGCCGGTAGCTTCACTCGCCAGGCCAGCCACTGGCAGATAATACCCACGGCCAATACACCGGCAATCACCACCATTTCGTTATGCATCTAACCTCCTTGATCTGATCGGGACAAACTTGAACGAGGCTATCGGGCGCCCATCACGCCGGTATTTCTAACACATGCCGGCGTCCGGTACTGTGAGCCAACCCATCATTGGGGACGGAATTTTGCTCCCGTAGCTTGCTGGCCCCAAACTGGACCCAGCTTACAGAGCCCAGACCACCATGCTGGAACAATGGGGCCAGTGTACACCAGAGCGGTCATCCCGACAATCGCGCCCAAAGGAGGATTTCACCCGTGTCAACCATCACGCATCGCCGTCCAGACCAGGCCAGCCACCCTTCGGTCTGGTTTTGGCTCAGCCTCGTCCTGCTCTTTGTGGTCGCCGGTTGCGCGCCGCCCCCCAGTCCGACCCTCTCCACGCCAGACAGCCCTCCGGCGGCAACCACCTCCCCAGCCCAAGCCTCCCTACCCGAGCGCATCCAGCTGACGCCCGTCTACAGCGGACTCCGCCAGCCACTCTTCGTCACCCATGCCGGTGACGGCAGCGGCCGGATCTTCGTCGTGGAGAAGGCGGGCCGAATTCTCCTGTGGGCGCCAGGAGAGGCGGATCCGGTTGTTTTCCTGAACATCGAAGACCGGGTGGGCAGCAGTGGCAGCGAGCAGGGGCTGCTGGGGCTGGCCTTCGCGCCCAATTATCCGGACACAGGCTTTTTCTACGTTAACTACACCGACCGGGCCGGCGACACGGTGATCGCCCGCTACCAGACGTCGCCTGAAACGCCCGACCAGGCCGACCCGAACAGCGAGTTCGTCATTCTGACCCTGGCACAGCCCGCCCGCAATCACAACGGCGGGATGCTGGCCTTCGGCCCCGACGGCTACCTGTGGATCGGCACCGGAGATGGCGGCGGAGCCAACGACCGCTTCGGCAATGCCCAAAACCCGGAGAGCCTGCTGGGGAAGATGCTGCGCCTGGACGTAACCACAGCGTCGGATCAGCCGTACCTCATTCCCGAGGACAATCCCTGGCGCGAGGGCACGTGGGATGGCCGGACCATCCGTCCCGAAATCTGGGCCGTTGGCCTCCGCAACCCGTGGCGCTACAGCTTCGACCGGGAGACCGGAGACCTGTGGATTGCCGATGTGGGGCAGAACCAGTACGAGGAAATCAACTTCGTCCCGGCGCCACTGGCCGGCGGGCTCAACTTCGGCTGGCCCATCACAGAAGGCCTTCACTGCTTCCAGTCGCCGGGGTGTGACACGGCCGGCCTGACCCTGCCCATCGCGGAGTACGGCCACCAGGGACGTTGTTCCATCACCGGTGGCTACGTCTACCGGGGCCAGGACCAACCCGGCCTGACCGGGCTCTACTTCTACGGGGACTATTGCAGCGGGGAAATCTGGGCGCTACGACATCAGCAAGACGCCGAATCCCAGATCCAACTGGTGGCCCGGAGCGGCCTGGGCATCAGCAGCTTCGGCGAGGACGAGGCCGGCGAGCTCTACGTGACCGACCTGCGGGGCGGGGCTGTCTATCGCATCGAGGAGTGAAGCCATGGCGCAGGGTCCGACCGGTCCCTCGCCCTCGGAGACTCCATGGCCGCGTGCCCGAAGAGGAGTCCCGCCACGGATGGCAGCCTGACCCAAGAACAGTCGGCTCCTCCCGGGGCGGGGCCGCTACCACTCGTCGATCCACTCTTCTGTTTCACCAACCACCTTGTACCGGCGCTGGGTGGTGCCCGGCGTTTCAACTGGGGGCATCAACTGACCCTGGGGGCCGAAGGATTGGGCCTGTGGCTGGGTGGGGGCTCCGGTCACCACGATCACCGGCGGCGGCTGGTGGTAGGGATAGGGGTAGCCGGACCCCCCGGCCCGACTTGGCCCCACGCTTCGCTCGGCCTCAGCCCGCCGCCGCTCCCCGGCCAGGACCAGGAGCGCTGTGGGAATGCCGGCCAGCACGCCGAAAATGACGCCGATGGCCATACTGATGGCGTCGCTATTGAGGGTACCGCCGATTCGCCAGCCTGCCACGGCGACCAGCAGGAAAAGTCCGAAAACAATGGTCCGTTTCATGGTGGCTCTCCTGGCTTGAAAGAATGAAGACGATCCGACCTGTATGCCCGACCCGAGGGTGGACTGGGTTGGGGCTGGAATGCCGGGGGTGCACTGCCAGTGCCGGCCAGACCTGACCTTTGTGATTCTGTCCGCTATTATACTAGAACATCTGTTCTGGTGTCAAGGGTGGTTTTGGGGGCTTTGGGGCGGGCAGCGTTCACCACTGGTTTGGCCAATCCGATCCACGGATTTCACAGCCATCCACGGCGGGCCGGAGACCCGCCCGCTGTCGTCAGCCACGAAAGGGTGCCGGTTTGCCGGAGGGGCGGCTGGAAGCCGGCCGATGGTGCCACTTTCCGGCGGGTGAAGGGAGGGCGACGGATGCGCAGCTGCGAGCTGCGCCTACGCGAGGGGCGCCCATTTCCGTCGGTGCGGGCCGGAGACCTGCCTTATCTGGTCCGGACAGGGCGCCTGGAGAAAGCTAGTAGGTCGGGTGGGATTCGAACCCACACGGGTTACCCCGACGGATTTTAAGTCCGTTGCGTCTGCCGTTCCGCCACCGACCCCCGGTGGCTACATTCTAGCCATTCCAGGCGGGGCTGTCAACGTGGCGGGGCGGGCGGGGTATGGTTCAAGATCGTCGGGATTCTCCCATCGGACGCCGCTGCAGGGGCGCTGCTTGCTGCGCCCGCCTATGCCGGACAGGGCTCTGCTACAAAAAGCTACAGGTGACACGGATTCTTTCTCTGGAAAATCTGTGTTCATCTGTGAAATCGGCGGTTTCTGCAGTGGAGTCAGGGGCATGGTAAGATGGAGGCCACGGAAAGTCTGTTCTAGAGGAGTGATGCCTTGCACTTCGATGCGTTGACCCTGGCCTGTGTGGTCCAGGAATTGACCGGCCAGTTGGTGGAGGGGCGGATCCAGAACGTGGTGATGCCCGATGAGCGTGCGGTGGGCCTGGAAATCTATGCCAACCGGACGCGGCACTACCTGCTCTGCCATACCGGAGAGCCGACGGGCCGCCTCCACCTGGTGGACTTCAAGCTGCGCCGGGGCGTAGAGGGGGCGTCTCCCCTGCTCCTCCTGTTGCGCAAATTCGCCCGGGGAGCCAGAATTCAGGAGGTGCGCCAGTGGTCACCCATCGAGCGGGTGGCTTGCCTGGAGCTGGAGCATCCGGAGCACGGCCCCTCCACGCTGGTGGTGGAGCTGGTGGGACGGCGCAGTAACGTGGTCCTCCTGGATGGGGAAGGCACGATTCGGGACTGTCTGGTCCGGGTGCCGCCATCCGAACGGGCCCAGCGACTGCTTTTGCCCGGCCATGTCTACCAGGAGCCGCCACCCCAGGAGGGGTTGCTGCCCTGGGACGACGGCTCGACCGACTACTATCAGCGCCTGGCCGCGCTGGTGCAGAAGCCTGGCCCGTTGTGGCGGACGCTGGTGTCGGGCGTGGCGGGCATGAGCCCGACGCTGGCGCGAGAGGTGGCCTGGCGCGCGTGTGGCCGGGCGGACGCGGCCGCGACGGACGCCGAGCCCCTGGCCGTGGTCCAGGCCCTGCAGGCGCTCTGGGCCCCCGTTCGGGAGGGCGGTTGGGAACCTGGTCTGGTATTCGACGATGGCCAGCTCTGGGGCTTCGCGCCCTACCACCTGCATTTTCGGGGGCGCTTCCAGCCCACGACTTCCATGAGTGAAGCGTTGGCTCGCTTTTTCCTGGCCGGCCCCGGCGCGGACAGGCCGCCAGATCCCTACGCTGGCCTGCGGGGGGAGGTGGCGGCCCAGCTGCGGCGGGCCCGGGAGCGGCTGACGCGCCAGCTGGAGGCCCTGCAGGGCGATGAACCGGCTCCGGGGGAAGCCGAGGCCCTGCGCACCCAGGCCCAGTGGCTCCTGGCCCTTGCCAGCCAGATCCAGCCCGGCCAGGATCGGCTGGATGTGGATCTGGGGGAGGAGGTATTGTCCATCCCCCTGCGGCCCGATCTCTCGCCGGTGGCCCAGGCCGAGCGCATGTTTCGCCAGGCCGCCAAACTGGAGCGGGCGGCGGTGGTCATTCCCCAGCGCCGGGCCGCCCTGGAGGCGGATCTGACCTATCTGGATCAGTTGGAGACCGATCTGGCCCTGGCCGAGGATCAGCCGGCAATTGCCGCGGTGCAGGAGGAGTTGCGGGCCACCGGGCTGGCGGCGGCCCGGGGTAAGAAGCCGCGTACCCACGCCAGAAGCCAGGAAGGTGCCCCCTTGCGCCTGCGCACCGGGGACGGCTGGGAGATCCTGGTGGGGCGCAACGCCCGGCAAAACGACGCGGTCACCTTCCGCCTCTCCCATCCCGACGACCTGTGGTGCCACGTGCGGGACCTGCCCGGCGCCCATGTGGTGATTCGTTCCCAGGGCCGGCCGGTGCCGCCGGTGGTGGTGGAGGCAGCGGCCCGGGTGGCGGCCTACTTCTCCCGGGCCCGGGATGAGCGCGCGGTGCCGGTGGCGGTGACGCGACGGCGCTTCGTCAGCCGCCAGCCGGGCGGTCGTCCCGGCCAGGTCTACTATCGCCAGGAAGAGACCCTGGTGGTACCGGCCACCCTGCCCGATTCCCTTCTCCCGGCCTGAGGAATGGGCGGCGGGGCTGGCGGTGTCGGGCGGACACGGAGGCCCGTCTTCTTTGCGGGCGCGGCGTATGGCTGCGCAAGGTGTTGGTGCCAGCAGTCAGAAGTCGATGCGGATATCGCCCCGGCGCCGGCGGCGTTCGGCCCGTTCCTGGGCCTGCCGAACGGGCTTTTCCGTCTTTTCCAGCAGGCTGTCGATGAGGGCCCGGGCGGCCAGCAGGGCCTCCCGGCGAGCCGCGTAGGCGTGTACCCAAAACTCTTCCGAGAGGCCCAAATCGTTGTGGCGCAGTTCTTCCAGCACCCCCGTGGCCCCCTCCGCCAGCCAGGCCAGCAAGTTGAAGGCGTTCTCTCGCTGGGAGGCAGGCCGCCGGGGGGGCGGCTCGTAGGGGGGTGTCTCCTGGCTGCCGGCTGCAGTCTCGGGTCCACCCGCCTCCTGGCGAGGATCTGGTTCTCGGTTGGCGTTGGGGTTGGAGGATCTGCTAGTCATTGCCTTCCTGTCGATACACAAGAATCCGCATGACGTCGTAGTCGTGGCTGCCGAAACGGTACTTGTACTCTTCGTCGCCCTGCATGAAGTCGAACAGGCGGCAGCCACAGGCGATGGCGTACTGGATGCAGTACGCCAGAAGCACCCAGCCCGGGCTCAGGTGGGCATAGGAATCGGGATCGTAGCCGGAGTTATAGAGGAGAAAGCGGCGGTTGTATTCGAAGGCGAAGAGGGCCGCGGCCTTTTCCCCGTTCAGGGTCAGGTAGCAGAGGCGCAGATAGCCGGCGTCGAACATGGTCTGCGCCATGGCCATGAAGAAGCGGCGCATCTCCGGCGTCATGAACTCGGCCTTGTCCTCCCGGCTGGCCCGCTGCAGCGCCACGAAGTCGTCCACCTCCGCGGTCAGGTTGTGTTGGGGGCCAACAATCACAAAACCCACATCGGCTTCCCGCTCGGCCCGCCGTTGCTTGCGGCGGATTTCATGGCGTTGTTTTTTGTCCACCAGCTCCTGGAGGTAGGTCTCGTAGCGCAGGGGCAGCTCGAATTGGGGCGCCACATCTTCCTTCAGGACCAGGACCTGGTCGCCGGTCTCCTCCAGAAGGGGGGGCAGGATTCGGTAGGTGAGGCTGTCCTGGGGCAGGTTACAGAGGTCCAGCACATCCCACGCCGGCGCTTCGTCCCCGTAGAGCCAATCCCGGAAGGCGGCATAGACGGCTTCCTCCCAGCCTTTGGCCACGATCATGTCCAGGTAATCGCTGACTTCGATGCAGCCGACCCAGTTGAACTTGCGCTTGCCGGCCAGCTCTCCCTCGGTTACCTCGGTCAGGTAGAGGGGGGCGATTCCCACCAGCCGGCCGTCGCTGGTTCGCCGAAAGGCGATGATCCAGAGTTCGCCTTCTCCCAGATGTTTCCACCAGGTTGTCTGCCATTCATGGGTTAGGAAGATAGTATCGAAGCGGGAGCGCTTGAGCAGGCTGTTCCACTCATCGGCAAGGGCATCAAAGCCGTTCGGGGTGCTTTGGGGTCCGTAGACCGTCCACTCGACCTCCGGCCTGGCGGGGGCGGACCGCTGGGCCGGGCCGGCGTCGGTGGTACACTCTGCCGTTGTGGCCTTGTCTGCACAAAGATTTCCGGTCGTCATGGTTTCTCCGCTTGTGTGTTCGCTGATTCCGCGCATAGAAATAGCGCCGCCACAGACAGCGCTACAATTATTATAGCGGAGATGGCACGAAATCACAAGCGGGTCATGGGTCAGGATGGCCGTTGCCCCTGGCCCGACCTGCGGTTGCCCAGCAGCAGGAGGATGACCACGATGACCACGGGAATGGCCACCATGATGCCCACCCGGCGCAGCCGCTGGAGCCAGCTGCTGGTGGAAGGTGTCTCTTCATTCTGGTCGGCCGTATCCGTCGGGATCTCCTGAGCCTGGGCCGGAGCCGGCGCGGTGACCAGGTTGACGTCCGGCGTAGCCGCTGCTGCGGGCGCTTCAGGTGTTGGGGTGGCCGCCCCCTCGTCCTCATAGTTGCAGGCCCGGATGGAGACGTCGTCCACATACATGGCCGTGCGGCCGGCCATACCGTCGTTGTTGACGGCCAGCAGAAGGCGGATGGTGCGGCCCGCCAGAGGCGTGAGTTCGTGTTTCACCTGTAGCCAGCTTCGGGCGTCGGACTGCTCGCCCAGGATGCGGTCGATGAACTGGCCCGTAGCCTCGTCGTACAGGTCCACGTACTGGAGGTCGCCGGGTCCCGGATCCCCGTCCACCATAGGGAAGTAGCGGAACTCCAGGAAGATGTCGGAGACATGGGCGGGCAGCTCCACCGCCTGATCCGCCGCGCTGACGCTGCGCACATTTTCCAGATCCACGATCCCCAGACGCAGGGCCTGGCGGCTATTGTTGAAGGTCCGTTCTCCGGTGAAGACAGCCGGCCGCTCGCTGGGCATGATGCGCCAGCCCACGCCGGTTGCCTCGAAGCCGCCGTTGTTGACCAGCTCCACGCAGGGTTCCAGGGCAAGGACGGACGCCGGCGCGGCGGGGGTGGGCGTTTCCAGGGGCGGGGGCAGGAGGGCGGCTGCCGGCGTCTCGGGCGTTTCCGTGGGCGTCTCTGTGGATGTGGCCGTAGGGGATGGCGTGGGGGACGGTGTCTCAGTCGGCGCGGGAGGCTGGGGCGCTGCCATGGCGCTGCTCGGGGGCTCCGACGTGGCCGTTGCCTCCGGGTAGCAGACAATCAGAGAGACGTCGTCCAGATACATCCAGGTTCGGGAGGAGTTGCTGTCGTTGAAGACGTTGAAATAGACGTAGAAGCTCTGCCCCCGATAGGCGGTCAGGTCCTTCACTTCTTCCCCCCAGCCGCTCTCATTGTGGCGGACCCGGTGCAGGATACGCAGGGTTCGCCCGTGGGGCGTGAGCAGGATAACCTCCTGGCGATCACTTTGGGCGGTGGGGTTGTCGTCGGTGGCTTCTTCCGTCTTGTAGAGGTGCCACCAGCGGAGCTCCGCGGTGAGGGCGTTGCCGGGAATGCGCACCAGCTGGCGGATGGACGAATAGCTGACCCGGTCCTGGGTGCCCACATCCCGGGGGTTGCCCAGTTGCATGGAGCGCAGGCCGCCGTGCTTCTGGGCGCCGCTGTACTGGGCCGGGATGGGATCCCGGCCGAAGATCCAGCTTCCGTCCCGTTCAAAGTCTCCGTTGACCAAGATGTTGACACAACCTTCGGGAGGTGAGGGAGTCGCGCCCGGCGTGGGTGAGGTTGGCGTGGCCGTGGGCGCTGTTTGTCCTGGCGGCAGGGTGATGCAGTTGCTGCTGGCGTCTGTATTGGCCTGGCCCGGCGTGGTGCAGCGCACGCTGAAGTCGATGCTGTTGCGGTTGATGTCCACGCCATCCGGGTAGCGGGAAATGCCGCTCCCTGCCACCAGTTGCGCGGCGGCAGGCTGGATGCCGGTCCCCTCGGTGTAGGGGGGAGCACTGTTGCCCCCAAAGCTGACGGCATCCACCACGTTCACTCCGTAGGCCACGGCCACCGCTGCCGGCACCACGTTGACCATCAGGTCGTCCTGGGTGGTGGGATCCAGGTCACAGTTTGGCACATCCGCCTGGCTGGCACAGATGACGTAGTACTGGCCTGGCCCCAGGGTGACGTTGGGCAGGTCGATGGTCTGGTAGACGATGGCGCCACCGCCGGTGCCATCCACCAGTTGGACCGTGTAGGGGTCCAGGTTGACGTCCCGGTTGGTGATGTTCTTCAGCTCGATGAACTCGGTGTCATCTGGGCCGGGCTGGAAGTAGGCCACCTCGTTGACCACCAACAGATTGGCGAAGGTAACGGGGCCGGGCGCCAACAGGTCGAAGTTGAGGATGCCGCTGCCATAGTCGAACACTTCGCCTGCGTTGGCGTGGGTGATGAACTGGTTGCTGACCGTGCTGTAGGTGTCGCCGATGTCGGGGTAGTCCCGGACCAGCATGGCAAAGAGTTGGATGGCGGGTTGGTCAAAGGCCAGGTGGACGCCGACGCCCGTCTGGCTGTAGTTGAGCCTGGCTTCAAAGCCTCGGGTCTGGTTGCCGCTGGCCGGGTTGGCGCCCAAATTGCCCGCAGTCTGGTTGCCCAGGGGCGTATTGGGGCCGCCGCCACTGCCAAAACTGCCCGAGAGGGTGTAGAGATCCCAGAAGTAGTTGCCCAGCCCATCCGTGCCGATGGCCAGCACGTAGTCCGGCAGGAAGCCAGCGTCAAAAAGAATGTTGGGGTTGAGGTTCTGGATGGCCGGGGGAGGGCTGCCGTCCCGGCCGAAATCGGTGTTGGGATAGCCCCCGCTGCGGGAGTCAATGAAGAGCAGAATGCGGTTGCCGCTCTGGATGGCGCCGGCCACGCCCAGGTACAGGGAGTCCCCGACTATCTTCGCATAGAGACCGTTGATCTCGTTTCCTGTGCCGAAGCTGGAGTCCGGCCCGCCCTGGCTCGTCCCCAGGAGTTGCCAGTCCGGTTCCGTCAGATTGCCGTCCAATGCAATCTCCGCGGCTGCGCTTCCCGGCAGGGTTAACACCAGCACCAGGGCCCACAGCAAGGGGATCAGCAGGCGTCGGCCCCATCGGATGGCCTGGGCCTGTTCAGGTGCCGGGTCTGTTCTCAAGCGCCGCCGTTCTGTTCTCATTCCCAAATCCTTTCACCCTTCGGTTGGGCCATTTTTCCTGTCCCCGGGCGCATTACCGGGCATGTCAACGTCAGTACTTCCTGATTGTTGCCCATTGGCGACGTAAACATCCTCAGATGCGCTTCCGTCCCGCCTGGCCGTGGCAGAAAATCCGTTCAAAACGGACAGAGTCAAGCCGGGTACCATCCGACCCGTGGAGTGCGTTTTAACGCACTTGGGGTGTGCCAGCCGATGATTTCAATCATCGGCCCAAGGCTGGCCACGGTCTCATACAGAGCGACCTATTGCGCCGCGGGGAATGAAAAGAGATGAATCTGCGTTCATCTGCGTCCTTTTTCAGGGCAGGATGCCGACTCCGCGTCAAAATCGTGAACGCTTGAGAGTGTATCACGGACCCGCTACCCGGACAATGGGCGCACCCGATTCCCTGCCGTGTGACCGTGTTGCCTGCCATGCCCCGCGGGCGGCCTGTGATATAATGAAAGGGAGTATGACTGCCGACTGCCGTCGTTCGGATGCCATTCATCAAGTGTAGACGTGATTCACCGAGAAAAAGTAATTGCCGCTTTGGAAGAGAAGCGGGATCGGTTTCGGGATTTTGCCGTGGACCATCGGGCGCAGCAGACCTGGCTGGCGCAGCAGCTGGCCTATCTGCAGCAGGCCGACAGCCAGATCATCCGCGACAGGCTGGTCCAGATGGGCGTCGAGCGGCCCGGTGCCCTCCCCACGGCCGAGTTGGATCAGGCCCAAGGCCTGCGTCTGGCCTTCTCCTGCCATTGGCAGAACCACCAGGAGGCCCGTTCCTGGGCCCTGGATGTGCTCCAGGAGCGGCCGGTCTTCGCCGTCGACGGCAGCCAGATCACCCCGACCAAGGACTTTTCCATCCCCGTGGGCGCCGTCCAGGTGGGCTGGTTTATCAACTATCACACCCCAGGCGGAAGATACGTCAAAGATGTGGCGTTTGAAATCCTGGCGCCCCAGGAGCTGGGCGAGGCCCCCACGGACGACGACACAGACCGGGGCTTTCCCGACTGGCGGGTGAACCAGTTGCGTTTCGTGCGGGAATGTGAGAAGCATTGTCAGTTGCTGGAAGCGTTGGCGACCACGCCGGCCTCCCGCCTGCCGGCTGCCTTCTTTGACGGTTCCCTGATCATCAGCTTCGCCGGCCAGATGCGCCCGGAGCGCCGCCGGCCCTACGTCCGGGCCGTGCGGGATCTGTTGGCCTGTTCCCAGCGGTATGCCATCCCGGTGATAGGTTTTGTGGATAGCTCCTACAGCCGGGACCTGGTCACCCTGCTGGAGGTCCTCTCGGGCAGGCCTGACAGCGTGGCCTGGAGCGATGCGGGGCTGGTGGATGACCTGCTACCGGGCTGGGGGGATCGCACCCCCTTTTTCCTCTGTGCCCGGGACGATCCCCTCAGCCAGCACGGCGATGCCGACTTTTACAACCAGGTGGCGTTTACCTATGTCCGATTGGCCGGGGAACGCCCTCCGGCGCGGGTGGAAGTGCCGGCTTGGGTGTTGGAGGCCGGCCTGGCTGAAGAGGTGGTGGACCTGGTGCGAGCCCAGTGCGTGGTGGGCACCGGCTATCCCTACGTCATCGAGACGGCCGATGCCCTGGCCGTCATCAGCCAGGAAGATCGCCAGCGTTTCTATGCCCTGTTTCAGCAGTTTGCCCTGCAGGAGGGGCTGCCCTTCACCCAGGCGCGCAAGGCCCTGAGCAAGCGCCTGCGGCGTTGAGGCGCGACCTCACCCCCGGGATCGGGTTTTAGTATTGGAAGGTCGGCAGTTCAGCCGGCCGGCCCCGCCCCAAGGACGGCCGCCGCTGAAGGCCAGGCGGGGCGATTTGCGGGGCAATTTACGGTGCAGGTTGGTTCATTGGGTGAACTATGAACAACAACCCTGAGTCGAAGGAATCGGTGCCGGTCGAGGCCGGGCAGGCCCGCCACCAGGCATCTGTTCCTGCATACCCGGCCCCGCCGGAGGTGACTACCTATGCGGCCAGTTCATCCTGGGACGCAGCCACCAAGCGCACAGTGGTGGTCATCCTGCTGGTGGCCATGGTCGGCATCTTCTGGATCAGCCGGCCGGTGTTGCCCATGCTGGTCATCGCCGGCGTGGTCGCCTATCTCCTCAACCCCATCGTCGACCTGTTGGAGCGCCTGCGCATCCCGCGCAGCGTCAGCACCGTTATCCTCTTTTTGCTGGGCCTGGTCGCGGTCATCCTGACGCCGATACTGCTGGCGCCCATCCTGCTCCAGCAGCTGGCCTCCCTGAACTTCGACGTGCCCAGCACGGCGGTCAGCTTCCTGAGTTGGCTCACCCGGACCTTCAACAGCCTGCCGGACACGGTGGAGATCTTGGGCTTCGAGGTGCCCCTGGATGGGGTCACCCAGCAGTTTGAGGCCGGCATTCAAAACTTCACCTTCATCCCCACCCTGGCCGAAATCCTCAGCTATTTCCAGCAGCTCATCAGCACGGCCACCAACGTGGTCAGCAGCACGGCAGCCATCGGCGTCAGCGTCGTGGGGGGGATCGTCCAGTTCCTGATCACCTTCCTGGTGGTCTTCTTCCTGAGCCTTTACCTTACCAAGGATGCTCCCCTGATTCGGGAGTATGTGGAGGGCCTCTTCCCCCGCTCATACCAGTCGGAATGGATCGACCTTCTCCGGCGGATGGGCTACATCTGGCAGGCTTTCTTCCGGGGACAGATCATCCTGAGCGTGACGGTGGGGATGACCACCTGGCTGGCCCTGACCCTGGCCGGCATGCCCGGCGCACTGATCCTGGCCATTCTGGCCGGCGCCATGGAGGTGATCCCCAACCTGGGGCCGGTGCTGGCCATGATCCCCGCGGTCATCGTGGCCCTGATCCAGGGGAGTACCGTCCTCGATGCCTATGGGATCAACAACTTTGGCTTCGCCCTCATTACCATCGGCATCTACTTTGTGATCCAACAGGCGGAGAACAACATCCTGGTGCCCCGCATCATCGGCAAGGGGGTGAACCTGCATCCCATCGTGGTGATCTGCGGCGTGGCCATCGGCTTCAACCTGGCGGGTGTCCTGGGCGCGTTCTTCGCAGCGCCGGTCATTGCCAGCCTGCGGGTGTTGGGCAGCTACATCCACGCCAAGCTGCTGGACTACCCGCCGTTCTTGGGCCAGGAGTTACCGCCACCCCGCCGTCGGACCGCGGTGACCTATCGGCGGACCGTGCGGGGCGATGAGCTGACAGCCGTGGAGGAGCCGCGGCCAGAGCATCCCGACGTGCAGGCACGCCAGGCCCCCGGCAGCCCCATCCCCCAGCATGAGAGTCGTTCGGATGGACCCGAGCCGCCCACCGATGGGGTGACCAGCTCCCTGCGGGCGTAGCGGGCTGGTCAATCGGACTCGGTGGGCAGGGGCAGGGTCGCGAAGACATCCAGGCCCAGGTCGCCCACGGCTGCCGGGTCCTGTTGCCAGCGGTAGTAGGCCGCAGCCCCGATCATGGTGGCGTTGTCCGTGCACAGGGCCAGGGGCGGGATGTAGAGGGGCAGCCCGGCCTGGGCACACCGCTCCTGGGCCAGCGTCCGCAGCCGGGCGTTGGCGCTGACGCCGCCACAGATACACACCTGGCGCGCGCCGTAGGTGAGCGCGGCATCCAGGGTCTTGGATACCAACACCTCTGCCACCACCTCCTGAAACGAAGCTGCAATGTGGGCCGCCGTCTCTGGATCCTGGGGATTCACTCCTTCGGCCTCCAGTTGCCGGGTCAGGTTGAGCACGGCCGTCTTTAGCCCAGAGAAGCTGAAGTTGAAACGATGCTCTTCCTGTTGCATGAGGGGACGGGGCAGGTCAAAGCGGGTGGCATCTCCCTGCTGGGCCGCCCGCTGGATGGCCGGGCCGCCGGGGAAGCCCAGCCCCAGGAGCCGGGCCACCTTGTCGAAGGCCTCGCCCGCGGCGTCGTCCAGGGTGCTGCCCAGCTGGCGGTACCGGCCGTGGCCATGCATCAGGATGAGCTCGGTATGGCCACCGGAGACGATCAGGACGACCACAGGGAAGATGGGCTCCGGCACTTCGCCCGTCTGGCCGGGCAGGGCCACCCAGTTGCTGTAGATGTGCCCCTCCAGGTGATTCACCGGCAGCAGCGGTAATCCGCTGGCGAAGGCCAGCCCCTTGGCGGTGTTGACACCCACCAGCAGGCTGCCAGCCAATCCCGGGCCATGGGTCACCGCGATGGCGTCCAGCGCGCTCACATGGGGCACCCCGGCCTGTTCCAGGGCCTGCTGGATCACCGTCTGGATGGCCAGCACATGTTGGCGGCTGGCCACCTCTGGGAAGACGCCGCCGAAACGCCGGTGGAGCTCGATCTGGGTGGCGACCACATTGCTCAATGCCTGGCGGCCATCCACCACCACGGCCGCCGCAGTCTCATCACAGCTTGTTTCAATGGCCAGAATTTTGGTCATGTTCTCTGTTCCTGTCTGTCGGTTCGGCTGGCCCAGACCAGCACGGCCAGGGCCAGGGCACCCAATGCCAGCAAAGCGACCAGTTTGTACAGCCGGTCATCCAGCACCAGGGTCAACAGGCCGAAGAAGGCACAGAATGCCCAGTAGCCCATCACAATGGCCCGTTCGCTGAAGCCCAAATCCAGCAGCCGGAAGTGGAGGTGATCCCGTCCACCCTGGCCAGGCGACAGCCCCCGGCGCCAGCGGCTGACGATGAGCCAGGCCACGTCCAGGGCCGGCAGGCCCAGCACCAACATCACCGTAGCCAGCCGGGCACCGCCAATGATACCCAGGGCGGCCACGGCAAAGCCCAAAAAATAGCTGCCGCTGCTGCCCATGAAGATGCGGGCGGGGGCAAAGTTGTGGGGCAGGAAGCCCAAGGCCGCTCCCAGCAGGGCCAGGGGCAGCAGCGCCACGCTCAACTGGGGGGGCTGCACGGCAAAGATCATGTGCACCGCCAGCACCAGGCAGAGAATGGCGGTGACCCCCGTGGCCAGGCCGTTCAGCCCGTCCAGCCAGTTGATGGTGTTCATCATGGCCATAAACCAGAAGAGGGTCAGCGGCCAGACGATCCACCATGGGAAGCCATCCGGCCCGAAGAGGAACCCCTGGCCAAAGGGGTTGTTCACATGCTTGATGAAGATCAGGCCGGCGATGGCGATGACCCCGGCCACTGCCTGAATGACATACTGGGGGCCGCTGGAGAATTCCACCCGGTCGTCCACAAATCCCGCAACCACGCAGAAGAGGCTGCCAGCCAGAAGGGCCAGCAGCCGACGTCCCTCGTTGGGGTCGTGGCGGGGCGGAAACCACTCTGCCCACGCCGGCGGCAAAACGTGGGGCAGCAGGACGGTCAGCAAGACCGTCACGAAGAAGCTGCCAAAGAGGGCCAGGCCACCGGTGCGAGGGATGACCCCCTGGTGCCTGCGCCGGCCGCCGGGCCGGTCCACCAGGCCCAGGCGGTGACCCACCCGGGCGGCCACCGGGGTGAGGCTCCAACTGAGCAGCGCGGCAAAGAAGAGAACGGCCAGAAAGACCATGGGAAGAGGCCGCGTCTACGGGCGCAGGTTGTTCAAGAGGCGCGGGAAGGCGATGGTCTCTCGCACGTGTTCCAGGCCACAGATCCACGCCACCGTGCGCTCCACCCCCAGGCCGAACCCACTGTGCACCACCGAGCCATAGCGGCGCAGGTCCACGTACCAGCCGTACACCTCTTCGGGCAGATGATGCTGGCGGATGGCGGCCAGCAGCTTGTCCGGGTCGCTCATGCGCTCACTGCCGCCGATGATCTCGCCGTAGCCCTCCGGCGCCAGCAGATCCACACTGCGGCACACTTCCGGGCGGTCCGGTTCCGGCTCCATGTAGAAGGCCTTGGCCTGGGTCGGGAAGTGATGGACGAAGACCGGCTTCTCGAATTGGGCCGCCAGGTAGGTTTCGTGGGGGCTGCCGAAGTCGTCCCCCCACTCCATGGGCGGCACCGGATCGGGATAGCCGGGCACCAGTTCACCGGCGGCGGCTGCCCGGTTGATCATGGCCACGGCATCGTCGTAGTGCAGCCGGGGAAACGGCGGGCTCACCCTCTGCAGGTGGGTCAGATCCCGCTCCAGGACGCGCAGCTCCGGGCCCCGCTCCTCCAGGCAGCGCTGCACGATGTAGCTGACAAACTCCTCCGCGACCTCCATGAGCTGCTCCAGGTTACAGAAGGCGATCTCCGGCTCCACCATCCAAAATTCCTGGAGGTGGCGGCGGGTCTTGCTCTTTTCGGCCCGGAAGGTGGGGCCGAAGCAGTAGACCTTGCCAAAGGCGAAGATGTTGGCCTCGTTGTAGAGCTGGCCCGTCTGGGCCAGGTAGGCGGGCTCGCCGTGGTAATCGACCTGGAACAGGGTGGTGGTGCCTTCGGCTGCGGCCGGCGTGAGGATGGGCGTATCCACGTTGAGGAAGCCGTGGTCGTCCAGCCAGGTGCGAATGGCGCGCACAACGGTGGCCCGCACCCGCATGGCCGCCCACTGGCGGGACGAGCGCAGCCACAGGTGCCGGTGCTGCATCAGAAACTCGATGCCGTGCTCTTTGGGGGTGATGGGATAGGGCTCGGCGATCTGGATCACCTGCAGATCCTGGACGTCCACTTCGTAGCCGCCCGGGATGCCCGGCGCCCGCGGTTCCGCTTTGACCACGCCGGTGACGATCAGGCTACTCTCCTGGGTCAACTGCCGGGCGGCCTGGAAGGCTTCCTCGCTGACGTTGCCTTTGAAGACCACGGCCTGGCAGATGCCGGTGCCATCCCGCACCTGCAGGAAATAGAGCCGGCCTTTGCCGGTTTTGTGGTAGAGCCACCCCTGCAAGGTGACCGTTTCACCCACATGATGCTGAAGCTGTTCAATGGACACAACAGGGGCCACAATCCACTCCCATTCGCTTATTGATTTGTCTCGTCGCCAACAGGGCCTTCATCCGGGGGCGAACCTTCAGTCGCCGGGTCCCCTTCAGCCGGAAACAGGGGCGAGAGGTCGATTTTGAAATCCTCCAGCCGTCGCCCGATGTTGGAAAAGGGCTCCGAGCGGAAGTCGAAGGCCTCCCGGGTGGTAGGACGGATGACGTGGGTATAGATGAAGGCCGCTTTGACCACCTCGTATTCCCCGTTCGCCTCCTGGGACTCCTGGCGTTGTTCCGCCTCGGCCTGCTGCAGCTGGCGTTGCCGCTGCCGGCGCCGTCGGGCCCGGCGAGCCTGGCGGGTACGCTCGTCGGCGCGAGGGGTTGTCTGCCCACCGCCGCTGGCTTCTTTTTCCTGGTTGGCCCGTCGCCGCCGTTTGCGACGGAGGTAGCGGCGGCGGTCTCGGCGGCGAGACCGTTCCGAGCGGCTCTGCTGGCCGCGGGATTCTTGATCATTGGCCATAAACGTATGCTCCTGCCTGTTCCGATAGCCTGGACCTCCGGGATGCTTTACGGGATGACATAGCGGTGAACCTCGGTGCCCTGGGCGTTGAGGAGGCGCACGGCCATGCCCGGCTGCCACAGCGCGGCGATCTGCCCCCAATACAGGTCGATGCTGCTGTCCACGCCGGCCGCTGTGTGGAGCCGGACGCTGCCGCCTGGGAAGATGGGCAGGTTTCCGAAGGTGTAGGTGGGGCCGCCGTCCCGAACTACCTGCCACCCCTGCAGGTTGAAGGCCAGGTTGCTTTCATTCACGATCACAATCGCTTCGGCCTCCAGGTTGCCCACGCCCTCCACGCCCTGGATGATCACGCCCTGGGTGGGCGCAGCGGCCTCCGCCGGGCTGCTGCCCTCGGCCTGGCGCCGCACGGGGATCACCAACCGCTGTCCGGAGAAGACGAAATCTGGATTGGTCAGGTTGTTGGCTTCGGCGATCTCCTCCACGGTGACGTTGTAGCGGGTGGCGATGGCCAGGAGGCTGTCGCCGGCCTGCACGATGTAAATCTCCTCCTCGGCCGGCTGGGGCGTCGCTGTGGCTTCCTGCTGGGCTGGGGCCGTGGGGATGGAGGTCGCCGCCGGGGGGGGCGGCGTCTGGCCGACGGGTGCCGCCAGAATGGGCGTAGGCTGGGGGGTATAGAGCGCGGCCAACACCTCTGGATCTGGCCGTCGGGCTTCGAAGGCCCAGACCACACCCAGGGCAATGGCCAGGCTGATCATGGCGTTGACAACGATGACAAAGAGCAGTTGGCGGCGGTCCATGGCTCTGTCCCTCGCGGCACGGCCGATCCCATTCGGTCGGGCAACCACGCCCGGGCAACTGTGATCGGACCAATCTCCCCGGAGCCGGCAGGCGCGATTGTCCGTTCCCGTTTGATCCCGTTCGGTCCCGTTCGGTTTCAAGTGCCCCGAATTTTAACATACTCCCGGGGCATTGTCATGGACAAGGAAGAGAAGAAGAAAATGGAGAGAGAATGGCGGACATAACAACAGCGCCTCCAGGCGGTCACCTGAAGGCGCTGATTCATGCTTTTGCACCGGGCACGGCCCCTCGAACGGGCCGGTTAAGCCTGGACTTACCGATTCCGCCGGCTATCCCGGTCGCGGCTATCCCGGTCGCGGCGAGGACGCCGTCCGTTGTTGCCACCCCGGTCACCGCCGCCCCGCCGGCTGGAGACGGCCCGGTCTCGGCGCTGGGCCTCTTCCACCGTCCAGCCTTCCAGCACGGCCTGTCGGCTCAGGCGCACCTTGCCACTGGGATCCACGTCGATGACCATGGCCGTCAGCTCATCGCCGATTTTGGCCACGTCTTCGACCCGTTCGACCCGATAGTCGGCCAGTTGGCTGATGTGCACCATCCCGTCCACGCCGGGCAGGATGTTGACGAAGGCGCCGTACGGCTCGACGCGGACGACGATGCCGGTGTAGATTTTTCCCACCTGGACGTCCTCCATCATGCGGGAAATTTCGTCCCGGGCCTGTTCGGCTCCAACACCTTCGCCGGAGATGTAGATGGTGCCATCTTCCTCGATGTCGATCTTGACGTCGTACTGCTCCTGCAGGGCACGCACCGTCTTGCCGCCCGGGCCGATGAGCTTGCCGATCTTCTCCGGGTCGATGGTGATGGTGAGGATCCGGGGCGCGTAGGGGCTGAGCTGGGGCCGGGCCTGGGGCAGGACGGCCAGCATCTTCTCCAGGATGTAGAGGCGCCCTTCCCGGGCCTGTTCGAGGGCTTCCCGCAGGATGTTGAAATCCAACCCCTTGATCTTCAGGTCCATCTGCAGGGCGGTGATGCCGTGTTCCGTCCCGGCCACCTTGAAGTCCATGTCCCCCAGGGCATCTTCCAGGCCCTGAATGTCGCTCAGCACCCGATAGGCACCGGTCTCCGGGTCCTGGATGAGCCCCATGGCAATACCGGCCACCGGGGCGGAGATGGGCACGCCGGCGTCCATCAGGGCCAGGGTGCTGCCACAGACGGAAGCCATGCTGGTGGAGCCGTTGCTGCTCACCACCTCACTGACCAGGCGCAGGGTGTAGGGGAAATCCTCCGGGATCACCGGGAGGAGGGCCCGCTCGGCCAGGGCGCCGTGGCCAATCTCCCGCCGGCGAGGGCCTCGCAGGGGGTAAGCTTCGCCGGTGCTGTAGGGCGGGAAGTTGTAGTGGTGGATGTAGCGCTTCTCTTCCGCCGGCTGCAGCGTATCCAGCCGCTGGGCGTCGCCGGGGGTCCCCAGGGTAGCGATGGTAAGCACGTGGGTGTCGCCCCGCATGAAGAGGGCGGAGCCATGGACCCGGGGCACCCGGCCCACCTGCACCTGGATGGGGCGGATGGTCTTGGTGTCCCGGCCATCGGGGCGGATGCCCTCTTCCAGGATTCGGCGCCGGGTTTCGGCCTTCACCACCGCGTCCAGGGCTTCGGCGATGTCCAGGGCGGTGAACTCGTCCCCTTCGGGGTAGTCGAAGGACTCTTCCACCTCGCTGCGCACCTCGCTCAGGCTATCCTTGAGCGCGTGCTTGTCCAGCCCGGCGGCCAGGAGGTTGGCCACCTTGCCCTGGGCCATGGCGTTGACCCGGGCCTGGACTTCCGGCGAGGGCAGGAAGTACTGGATGTCCTGGGCCTTTTCCTTGCCCACTTCGGCCCGCATCTGCTGGATGAGCTGGACCACCGGCTGCATGGATTCGTGGGCCAGCTTGAGGGCCTCCAGGACCATGTCCTCTGGGAATTCATTGGCGCCAGCTTCCACCATCAGGATGTTGTCGTGGGTGCCGGCGGCCACCAGGTTGAGCCCGCTGCGGTCCATCTGCTGGGCGGTGGGGTTGACGATGTATTCGCCATCCACGAAGCCGATGGTGCTGGCCGCGATGGGGCCATTCCAGGGGATGTCGCTGATGTGGAGGGCGGCCGAGGCCGCGATGATGGCCAGGGGATCCATCAGGTTCTGGCCGTCAGTGCTCAGGGCAGTGACGATCACCTGTACCTCATTGCGCATGCCCTTGGGGAAGAGGGGGCGCAAGGGGCGGTCGATCAGCCGGGAAAGCAGGATGGCCTGCTCACTGGGGCGCCCTTCCCGGCGGAAGAAACTGCCGGGAATGCGGCCGGCCGCATAGAGCTTCTCCTCAAAGTCGACGGTCAGCGGGAAGAAATTGATCCCCGGCCGCACGTCTTTGCTCATGGTGGCCGTGGCCAGCAGGACGGTGTCTCCATAGCGAACGGTCACCGCGCCGCCGGCCTGAATGGCCAATACGCCTGTTTCAATGCTAAGGGTGCGCCCGCCCACCTCGACGGTATACGTCCGCGCGCCATCAAATAGTTGCATAGTACTACTCTCCTTCATGTCAAAAAAACTGTACAACGGGGATTGTACGAGCCTGGGGCAATGCATCCGTGGACTCTAGCGCGGGGCGTAGCCGAGGTGCGGAACTGGAGACCGGGGCGAAGCATTTCTTCGTCCTTCGTCACGCTCTCCAATACCGGACCCCGGACAACACAAACAGACGGTTCGATGACCGTCTCCCTTGCCAGAGCAACGTTTGCACTGCGCCGGACGTCACAGGAACCTCAGGGTCCCCCTGCGACCGACCAATCCAGACTCGCGGTCTCCCCTACGATTGAAAAAGGGGCGAGAGTCGGCTAATTCTTCGTGACTCACTCGCCCCTTGAACCGCTCTCTTCTATTTGCGCAGGCCCAACCGTTGAATCAACTGCTGGTAACGCTGGCTGTCTACCCGCTTCAGATAGGCCAGGTGACGCCGCCGTTGACCCACCAGCTTCAGTAGCCCCCGCCGGGAACTCTCGTCGTGCTTGTGGGTGTTCAGGTGCTCAATCAAGGCGTCGATGCGGGTGGTGAGCAAGGCGACCTGAACTTCCGGCGAACCTGTATCCTGTTCGTTGATCCGGAATTCTTCGATCAGTTGGGACTTCTGCGTCTTGCTTATACTCATTCGGTACTCCTCGTCTTGGGCACACCGGAGTCTCAGGTTTCAATTGCCTGTTGGGCCTCCGGTACTTCACGATCGCAGTGCGACCCACTGCGAGGTCTGGCCAAATCACCGCTGTACCGGGCGTATGATCTAGCACAATAGTTCGCTTAACTATACCACGAATGCCAGGAATTTCAAAATTTTGGGGGAAACGTCACTTTATTTATATACTGGCATGGATCAAAGCCTGTACGAGCGCTGTCAAATTACCGAGGACGAGTACAGAACCCCGCCATTGAGTCGGTCGGAAAAGCCCCGGGGACGCTCCTCATGGAGACGCTTTATGGAGACGCTGCGCGGGGTGATCGAACGGATCACCTACCTGAATCCGGAAAATGGCTACACGGTGGCCAAGTTGACCCCAGAGCAGCGCCCGCGCCATCTCTTCGGCGCGGAGGGAGAAGTGACCATCGTGGGCAATATGGCCAGCGTCAATGTGGGCGAATTCGTGGAGCTCACCGGCCGCTGGACCATTCATCCCGAGTACGGCAAGCAGTTCCTGGTGGAGGGGATGCGCAGCGTCCTGCCGGCCACCGTGGCCGGCCTGGAAAAGTACCTGGGCAGCGGCCTCATCAAGGGGGTGGGCCCCGTCACCGCACGCCGCATCGTCCGCCACTTCGGCCTGGAGACCCTGGACGTGATCGAGCACCAGCCCACGCGCCTCCAGGAGGTCCCTGGCGTAGGCCGCAAGCGCACCCGGATGATCATCCAGGCCTGGGCCGAGCAGCGGGCCATCAAGGAGGTGATGCTCTTCCTCCAGAGCCATGGCGTCAGCACCAGCCTGGCCACCAAGATCTACAAACACTACGGCAACGACGCCATCGCCATCGTCCAGGCCGACCCCTATCGCCTGGCGCGCGACATCTACGGCATCGGCTTCCTCACCGCTGACAAGATTGCCCGTTCCCTGGGCATGGCGCCCGACGCCCCCCAGCGGGTCGCTGCAGGGGTGGCCTATACCCTGAACCAGGCCACCGATGAAGGGCACGTCTTCCTGCCGGCGGACGAGTTGGTCCAGGCCGCAGCCTCGCTGTTGGAGGTTTCGCCCCAGCAGGCCGCCGCCGGCCTGATTCAGCTCTGGGCCTGGGACCAGGTGAAGGTGAGCCCATCCCCGGGGCAGGAGGCGCCAAAGCCCCAGGAAGCCGCCCCCGCGCAGCCCCTGCCGCTGCTGATGGCCGAGGCGGCCGCGCCATACGCCGTAGCCACCCCGGCGCAGACTCAGCACCTGCTGCAGGAAAAGCCCGCCGTCTACCTGACTCCCCTCTATTTCAGCGAGCAAGGGGTCGCCTCTCGCCTCCAGCGGCTATTGCGGGAGGGCGAAAGCCGCCTGCCTCTGTTCCAGCGGCCCGATTTCGATTGGGAGGCGGCCTTCCGCCGTTTCGAGCGTCAGGCCGCGCCAGGCGGTCCCTTGCACCTGGCTCCACAGCAGCGAGAGGCAGTTCAGGCTGCCCTCACCCGGCGGCTGGTGGTGCTGACCGGCGGTCCCGGCACCGGCAAAACCACCACGGTGCGGGCTATCCTCTGGTTCTGCCAGCAGGCCGGCTACCAGGCGCTGCTGGCCGCACCCACAGGCCGGGCCGCCAAACGCCTGGCCGAGACCACCGGCCACGAGGCCCGCACGGTCCATCGGCTGCTGGAGTTCAAGCCGGGCGAAGGGATGGCCTTCCAGCGCAATGAAGAGACGCCCCTGGCCGGCCATCTGTTGATTGTGGATGAAGCATCCATGCTGGATCTGGTGCTCACCCATCACCTGCTCAAGGCGGTGCCACCGGGAATGCACCTGCTGCTGGTGGGGGATGTGGACCAGTTGCCCAGCGTGGGCGCGGGCAATGTGCTGCAGGACATCATCGGCGCGGTGGAGGCGGCCCATGCCCGAGCCGAGGGACCGCCCGATAGCCTCCTGGCCCGCCATGCCCAGGTGGTGCGCCTCCAGACCATCTTCCGCCAGGAGCCGGGCAGCCTGATCATCACCAACGCCCACCGCATCAACCAGGGGCTGATGCCCATCATCGACAACCAGCAGGCAACCGATTTTTTCCTGTTCAAGACCGATGATCCGGAGCGGGCTGCGCAGCTGTGCGTGGAACTGGTCCAGCATCGCATCCCCCGGCGTTTCGGCCTCACGCCGGCCGATATCCAGGTGCTGAGCCCCATGCACCGGGGTGTGGTGGGGGTCGGGGCCCTGAACCAGGCCCTGCAGGCGGCGCTTAATCCGCCGGGCCCGGACAAGCCGGAGCGGATCCTGGGCAACCGTATCTTCCGGCCCGGCGACCGGGTGATGCAGGTGCGCAACAATTACGACAAGGAGGTCTACAACGGCGATCTGGGCATCATCACCCAGGTGGACTTGGAGATGCAACAGCTCACGGTTATGATGGATGGCAGGGCCGTGTGCTATGATTTTCTGGAGCTGGACGAACTGGTCCATGCCTTTGCCATCAGCGTCCACAAAAGCCAGGGAGCTGAATTCCCGGCCGTGGTGATCCCGCTCCTGACCGGCCACTACATGATGTTGCAACGCAACCTGCTTTACACGGCGGTGACCCGGGCCAGGCGCCTGGTGGTGCTGGTGGGCCAACCCAAGGCCATCGCCATGGCCGTCCGCAATAACCGGGTGACCCGACGCCATACTGGCCTGCGGACCTGGCTGGAACAGGTGGACTAGGCACGATCATTCAATCTCACCACAAACAGAAGGATTCGATTATGGCCACATCTGAGACGTTGCGCCCTCTGGCTGTGCAGCTGTACAGCCTGCGCCATCTGGAACAGAGCCTGGACGAGAAGCTGGCCGCCGTCGCCAGTATCGGCTACGCCGGCGTGGAGACCATTGGCGACCACGGCCTGCCGGCATCGGAGATGAAGGCCCTGCTGGAGAAGCACGGGCTGCGGGCGGTCTCCACCCACGTGGGGCTCCAGGCGGTGGAGACAGAGCTGGCGAAGATCATCGACTTCAACCAGGCCATCGGCAATCGGCACATCGTGATCCCGGCCATTCCCCAGGAGCAGCGTCCGACGGATGCGGCGGGGTGGCAGGCCCTGGGGCAAAAGTTAGATCGGCTGGGCCAGCAGTGTGCCCAGGCCGGCATGCAACTTCTGTATCACAATCACGCCTGGGAGATGGCCCTCCTGGATGGCAAACTGGCCATTGACTGGTTGTTGGAGGCGGCGGATCCTGCCCACCTGGCCTGGGAGCCGGACCTGGCTTGGGTAGCCCGGGGCGGCGCCGACGGGGTGGAGCTGCTGCAGCGCTATGCCGGCCGTTGCCCTCGCATCCATGTCAAAGATCTGGCGCCCGCCGGCCAGGGCGAGGATGAGATGGGCTTTGCCGACGTGGGCCACGGCACCCTGAATTGGGACCAGCTTCTGCCTGCGGCCAAGGCGGCCGGGGGCGAATGGTACATCGTGGAGCACGATCTGCCCAAGGATCCCTTGCGCACCATCCGGCGCAGCTTTGAATTCCTGCAAAGTCGGGTTGGTTGATCCCCAGCCCACGCCGGCAGACGTTCCAGCAGTCTGAACAGGGGGGACGGCGGAAGGGAGATCCACAGATTACACGGTGGACACCGATAGCGTTGGATACAAACTCAGCAGTTCACGATTTCGACGCGGGGTCGGCATCTGAGGATGCCGACCCCGGCGGGACAGCGCCGCATCTGAGGATGCTCACTCCGCAAATGGGCAACCATCGTGAAGGACTGAAACTGGGGTTCCTCTGTGTAATCTGTGGTCTTTGGAGTGGAATCCTCTGTGGATCATCGAAGCCGCCTGTATCCCAGGGCAGAAAGGAGGTTGAATGGCGTCCGCAGCAATGTTCGCCGGTCTGGTCTTTGATGAAGAGGGCCGGCCGGCCGAGGTGGATTGGGTGGGCCAAAATGCCTGCTACGTCGTCCTGGATGACGACTTCCGGCGCTACATTGACGCAGCCCAGGTGGATCGCCAGGTGCTGCGCTTCTTGCGAGAACAGGTGGAAGGGCAACGGGAGATGGCCGTGACCACCATGTTGGAGATGTTGGGCAAGGATGACCTCTTCACCAAGGCAGCCATCGAGGCCTCCATCGAACGTATGGAAGAGGCGGTGGGCCAGCCCATCCCGGAGGAGACGCGCCAGTGGCTGGGCATGTTGGGCTTTCGGGTTATCATCGACTTCCACGGCAACGTGGTGGATATCCAGATGCCGGCCGGCGGCATCGATGAAGACGACGAGTAGCCGGCAGCCGTCACCGTTGGACCGCCATCGCCCCAGGCGGATGGCCTGGCCGCTCGCTGTGATGGGGGGCTCGCCGTTTTCGCGTTGGGAATAGGGGCCAGAGGCCTGTCAGCGTTCCACCAGGTAGCGCGCTTCGTTCGCTGCCTGGCCCAGGGGCACCAAAACTGTTTCGGCTGTGTAGCCGCTCACCAGGTCGTGGCTGCGGATCACGACCTGCTGCACCTGGGGAGGAATCGATATGGGCCCCAGGCTACGGGTGAAGGGTTGTTCCTGTTCGTGGGGGTGGAGGAGGACGCGCGTCCCCAGGATTTCGCCCTCGACGGTGGCCACATGCCAGCCATCCGCGTAATCGTCCCACCCCCGATCCTCATGCCGCAGGGTGACGTCGAAGGCCCATTTGCCATCGGGCTGGCGGCGGGCCCGCACAAACTGGATGGCGGCGTCCGCCGGTGGCGTCTCCTCTGCCGGTTCGGGCAGGATGGCTTCTAGCGCTGTTTCCGTCCACTTACCCGAAGAGTCGTCTGTCAGCCGGATGGCGCTACGTCCGCCGGCACGGGCAGCCTGTAAAAACAGGATGCGCCGGTCAGCATAAACCAATTCCTCGCCTTGCCACAGGTGCCCTCCCAGGGTCCATTCCCGGAAGCAGTGATGTTGTGGCGTGCCCATTTGCTGAATCTCCGCCTGGATCTGGGCCAGGAAGGTCTGGCGACCGTCTGTGATCAATTCGACCATCGTCCAGGGCGGCGTCTCATCCACATCGGCAGAAGATACATCCGCCGGGGTGGGGCTTGTTGTAGCTGGCGCCCCCGAGTCTGGGAGTGGTGCCAGGCAGCCGGCCATGAAGGCCCCGGCCAGCCCCATCAAGAAGGGGCGGCGGGAAAAACTGGGGCGGTTGGGTCCCTGCTGCATGTTTCGGTTCATGACAGGCCTCCGGCGGGGAGCTCCTCTTGGGCGATGTGAAGCAGGGCCAGAGCCACGGCGGTGGCCCAGGGTAAAACTTTGAACTCGCCCCGGCGCAGCGCATCGGCCAGTTCGGCCCGGCTGAGCAACAATAGCTCTTGTTCCTCCAGATCGTCCGCGTCTGCCGGCTGCACCCAGCGGGCGCCCCGGGCCAGGTAGAGGTGGGCCCGGCCGTTGCCCCGGTTGCCGTCCACCACGTAGGAGCCCAGGGGAATCCAGACATCAGCCTGATAGCCCGTCTCCTCCAGAAGTTCCCGGCGGGCTGCCTCCAGGGGGTCTTCGCCTTCCTCAAGATATCCTCCCGCCACAGCGAGGGAAAGGGAATCTACCGCATACTTGGCCTGGCGAAAGCAGAGAAATTTCTTCTCCGCGGTTTCAACTACCACGTTGACAAAGGCGGGGGTCACCAGCCAGGGCCAGTTGGCGATCACCTGGCCGTCTGGCAGCTCTACGGTGTGATTTTCCACCACCAGAAAACGACCATCCCCGACCTGGAGCACTCGCTCTCGGGCCAGGGTTTTCCACGTTTGTAGCGGCGTCTGCTGCGATGGAGTTTGGGTCATGGTCCCTCCCGTGTTGGGGGAGCCTGCCGGGTGTCGCTCCCTGCCTTCTGGGGGGCTCAACCTGGGGTACGCCCCCTAGTGAACGTCCAGCCGGGCCACCCACTTGACCTGGCGGAGGGCGTCGTCCCGTTCATCGGGGACGATGAGCCGCACCAGGCCCTGGGCCCGCTGGAGGGGCTGACCATCCCGGGCGATGGCCAGCAGGATGGGGCGGCGGGTGGAGGCACGGAGCTCGTCCGCCGTCACCCGGTTGCCGAACCCATCGGCGCTGACCACATCCACGTACGACCAGCCTTGGCCAACCAGATGGGCCTGGAGCACGTCCGACAGGCGGGGGCCGGTGAAACAAAAAGGCCCCGATGTGCCGTGGCCGGTGCTGACGATGTAGCAGTCCGCCACTTCACATTGGGGCAGGCGCTGGAGATCCTCCGGCGTGATGAAAACTTCAGAGCCGTCCGGGCGCCGCAAGATGATGGACGGATCGGCGGTAGGGGGCTCCGGGTTGGGCTCGTGGGCATGTCCATGCAGCCACGCCGGCGTTTTTTCGTCTGTCATCGAATGCCTACAGTCGTCTGGCCTTAATCCCACGGCAGAAATGCGGCGCACTTCCTCTGGTGTAAACCATCGGTGAATGCCTGCCGGGATTTACGATTCAGTCTCCAGGCTGAAGGTCAGGGGGAAGCCATCCCGCTTGGCCCGCCCCTGGGCAATTTTGGCTAACTTTTCAGCTTCGGCTCGGGGGCGAACGACCACAACGGCCTGTCCCTTGGTGTGGGCTGTCCAGGCGATGTGATCGGCAATTTCTTCAGACAACATGAAGACACCCCCTAAAATATCAATCACATATTCGTAGGGCGTCACATCATCGTTGTGAATGATCACCCGGGCCATCCCCTCCGTGGAGGGCTGGGCGGTGGAAGCGGTCTGCTGTTCCACGTCCATTTCTGGTGTCATTTTCATTTGATTGGTCTGGGGTGTCGGCTGCACGGCGCTCTCAGACATGGTCCATCGTCTCTCCTTTCTAGCTGTATAGATACATCCAGAAGGATTCACTGCCATCTATTTTACCCGAACATGGACTCTCACGCCAGCATGAGTCATGATACAATGGCCTATGCCTGCCGTGACAGTAGGGTGCCTACAATCTGGCCGGTGTCTGGTAAGAGACCCTGAGGACGATTTTTGTTGGATCTTGGAACGTCTTGAATAGCGGGTTGAATAGCGGGGAGCTTGGATGGCGGCGAGAGGGAGACAGAGCGGGATGCCACTTCAAGTAGATGGAAGCCCGGGCGATGGGGCCAGCATGTTGGATCGGCGGGCAGGGAGGGAGGGCCTTCGGCATCCATCGTCAGCATTCACCCGGCTGGGGGCGGACTGGAGCCGGCTGGCGGCCCTGTGGGTATGGGTCGCGCTGACCTTCCTGGCCTTTTCGTTCCCGGTGCAGGCCATGCCGGCCAGCCAGGCCGAAACCTGTGCCTGTGACGCGGACCGTTATTCGTGTAGCGATTTCCCGTCGTGGATTCAGGCCCAGGAGTGTTATGCCTACTGCCTGGTCACGGTGGGTTTCGACATTCACCGCCTGGATGAGGACGGGGATGGCGTCGTCTGTGAGCTCCCCCTGTTGCTGCCCACGGCCACGCCTGCCAGTCTCTCGGAGGCTCCGGCTGTGCCGTCCCCGACGTTGTCCGTCTCGCCTCCTCTGACCCCTGTGACCTCGATTACTGCCACCCAGGCGTTAACGCCTGTGCAGCCGGTCACGGCTGCACAGGACCTGACCCCACCGCCAGCCCCCCCCGGAAACCGGGTTGCCTGGCAGGAGGTCGCCCCGTACGGCCTGGGTGCGGCGGGCATTGTGGTGCTCCTTCTGGTCTTCTGGTTCCTGCGCATCAGGCGAGGCAGCCAGGGCGGTGACCCCGATGGCGGTGGGCCACCCGAGCATCAGGCGACCACACGCCTGCCCTGACGGCGGGCGCGCTCTTCCTGGAGGGCCGCCCGGATCCGGCGAGTCAGCCTGGTCAGTTCCCGGATCTCCACATCTTCCAGGCTCGTGCTCAGGGCTTCCAGGTAGGGATCCACTTCCGCATCCTCTTCGAATGCCGACAGAATGTCGCTGACATCTCCCATGTCGGCCAGGGCATCCTCCGCCTGGTCCTCCGTGATCATGGCCTCGACCGTGGGGATCTGGCCGGGCTGGGGTACAGGGGGCGGGGAACCCGGGGCCGATTGGGTGGATGCCTGGGCTTGGTCCGGTTGTTGGGCTTGCTGGCCTTGCGGTTGACCCTCTGCCGGTGGTGGCGTCTGGCCAGGCTGGGCAGGTGGTTGCTGGGGCTGGGCTGCTGCCGGTGCCTGGGGCCCAGTTTGTGGCTGTGCTGTCTGTCCCTGTGGAGGCGTCCCGGCGGCTGGAGGCTGAGTGGTCTGACCTGTAGGCTGGGCCGCCGGTTGACCTGTTGTCTGGGGCGATGTTGGAGCGCCAGACTCTGAGGCCTGGGGCTGGCCTGCCGTCGCCTCGGCGGGGGGCGTCTGGGCGTCGGCAGTAGGCGGAACGGCGGCTGAGGCCCCGGCCTCAGCCGGTTCGGTTTCTTGTTGCCCGGTTTGAATCAGGTTCTGCACCTGCTGTACCAGGCTGGCCACGGCCTTGGTCTCCAGCCTGCCCACGCCAAACAGCCAGAGGGGCGGCAAGAGGGCCACCACCAGGGCGGCCAGCAGGCAGAAGAGGGCGGCCGCCACGGTGGCCACGATGGTGGGCTGGCGGGCCAGGGCCAGCCAGAGGGGGGCTCGCTCTGGGGCCAGGACCGGTTCCAGGGCGTGGAGCCATTGAACGGTCAGCCAGGTGATGCCTGCGGTCACTAACAGGCAGCTCCCGGCCACCAGGGCGGCTCGTCTACGATCCAGGCGCAAAACGGCGCGACTTTCATGGGGATTGGCCCACATCAGAGGATCCTTTCTACCAGCGGCGGCACCAGCAGGAAGCTGAGTCCGGACGTAAAGAGCATGATGGAAAGATAAAAGGTCAACTTCAGGCGATGGCCGCCGTCGGTGGCGATGATGGCGCCGGCGTTGATGAGGGAGAGCAGCAGCACCATGAAGATGGTCATCCAGCGGTAGAGGCCAATTTCCGGCGTGTTGAATACCGACATGGGCACCGTGACGGCTTCCGCACCCGGCTCCAGGGTGGGCATGGCCGCGTTCATCAGCTCGGAAAAGTTGTGGACGATCTCCAGAATCAGCACCATGAGCGTGGCCACAGCGCCGTGCATGACCACTGTCAGCCAGGTGAAGGTGGAAGCGGTCACCTTGCGTTTCGCCCGCAGCATGATGGTGCGGGCGGAGAAATCCGCGGTGAGGAAGGCGATGGTGTCCGGGTCGCCGCCCAGTTTCACGGCGTCGTTGAAAATGGTGACAGCCTCGCCGATGAGCTTGCTGCCTGTCTCCAGGGCAAACTTCTGCCAGCAGAGTTCGGGCGATATGGCGGCATTGAGGCGGTTGCGCAGTCGCTTCAGATCGGACTCCAGCGTGGGGAACGAGCTCAGGTCCAGCCGGTTGAGGGCCTCGGTGATGGTGGCGCCGGTAGAGACCGCCATGCTGCCCAGGGAGCGCAGGAACGGCCCAAATTCCCGGTCTTTTTTGTCGATTTCCCGGCCCGCCAGGACGCTGACCAGGCCCAGGGGGAAGAGGAGCACCGCCACCACCAGGGTGGTCACGCTGATGGGCACGCCCAGCACCAGGAGCAACGAGCCGATGACCACGATGGCAGGCAACAGGTAGAGGGCCATGCGGAGGGCTGTCCGTTGGGTCCAGGGGCCTTCTTTGGAGAACAGGTCGATCTTCTCTTTGGGCGCCGCCCGGGAGAGGATCCAGGCGGTGACGCCGGCCGTAAAGGCCGCGGTGATGACCAGCCCCACCAGGATCCCATCACCCAGAGGATAAATGAGGGACGAAGTCATGTTGATGATGATCATCAGGGACGCCGACACCGTCACCGCGGCGTAGGCGTCGGTCCACTTGGTCAACGAGGCCAGATCCCGTTCGTATTCCTTCTCGTAGAGTTGCCCCTGGACGCCTGCTTCTTCCGAGAGAAACTCGTGTTCTGGCTGGCCCGAGGCCAGGGCGTTGGAGAGGCGCAGCAGCAGGCTGACCATGGCTTCCGACTTGATGGCCAGGCCCACCAGGGAACAGGCCCGCGCGTAGTCGTAGCCCAGGGTCTGGGAGAGGAGGTTCACCCGGTCGAAATAGGCGGCCGGGTTGCGGGGCAGGCTGGAGCCCAGCTGGAAGATACGGTTGCGGGAGATGCCGGAGGCCGCCACAGCCGACATGTAGGTGAGCTGGTAGAAGAGGTCGAAGCCGTTGACCTCTTGAAAGCCGTCCCGTTTAAATAAGTCCCTGCTTATGCGCTTCAGCAATGACGCTAAAAAGCTTTTCAAAGCTGTTCATCCCCCCTCTCTTGTGGATTTTTTCCAGGATGGCCGCCCGTTTGCGGAGCTCGGAGTAGATGGCGCGGCGCTTGCTTTCCGGCAGGCCCCGCTTCATGGCTACCTTCTGTTCCAGCAGGAAGCTGTTCATGTCGCCGGGAAATTCGAAGGTGTCGTCTTCGGCCCGCCAGCGGAAGGCCGTCACAAAGGAGAAGGCATTCTCGATGGGATCGTAGTCCACGATCTCGTTCACGCTGACCACCCGGCGCACCGTCTGGCCGTTGGGTGCCCGGACTGCGGCCTGGATCACCACCAGATCCAGGTTGTCGATGTTGACTTTGGGCACGTTGATGGGTTCGCCGGTGAGGCGCTGGATGACCTTCTGCACCGATGAGGCGTGGAAGGTGGCCATCACGCCGTGGCCGGTCTGCATGGCCTGAAAGGCGATGTTGCCCTCCACACCCCGGATCTCGCCGATGAGGATGCGATCCGGGCGCTGACGGAGGGCTGCCTTGAGCAGGGCAAACATGTCCACCCCGCCGCCCTGGGCCTCCTTGCCCATGTCCCGCACCACTTCCCGCACCCAGTTGGGGTGGGGCACCTGTAGCTCCGGTGTATCTTCGATGGTGACGATCTTGGCATCGGGCCGGATGAAGGTGGTCAGGGCGTTGAGCAGGGTGGTCTTGCCCGAGGCAGTGGGCCCCACCACGAAGACGTTCATGTCCTCCTCGATGGCCAGCCAGAGGTAGGCGGCGATGAGGTAGTTCATGCTGCCGAACTCGATCAGGTCCAGCACGCTCAACACCTCTTCGCTGAACTTGCGGATGGTGAAATTGCTGCCCCGTTTGGCAATATCCCGCCCGTAGACGATGTTGATGCGGGATCCGTCGGGCAGGGTGGCGTCCACGATGGGGTGGCGTAGGGTCACCGGCCGCTTGATGCGTTCCCCCATCTGCACCACGAAGTCATCCAGGTCGTCGTGGGAGGGGAAGTAGATGGAGGATTTCAGGCTTTTGAAGATTTTGTGCTCGATGAACATGCGGCCGACCCCGCTGCAGCTGATGTCCTCGATGTAGGGATCCACCAGCAGGGGGTGCAGGGGCCCCATGCCCAGCTTGTCCCGCACCATGAGATACTTGAGGGCCAGCAGTTCCCGGGGCGAGACGGGTATCTTGCCGTTGCGTCGGGCCCGGGGCGAGTCGACGGTGCAGATCTGTTCGATGGCCCGGGTGAGGACGGCCTGGCGTTCTTCTTCCGGCGCATGGCCGATCTCTTCGGCCATGTCCAGCAAGCGGGCTTCCACCTTTTCCACCAGGCCGTTGAGGTTGACAGGCACCAGCGGATCGATGGGAATGTAATAGTCCCGCTCGCTTTTGGGATCGGGATAAATGTGGATGAAGACGTTCTCGTCGCTGGTGGGGTAGATGAGATTACGGACCTTCAACCCCCGCAGCTTGCGGGACAGCTTCGGATAGTAGGCCGGAATGCCGATTTCGTGGATGGGAAGCGCCTGCAGGTATTCCCACAAAAATGGTTTGGTCGCGGCCACCTCCCGCAGCGGTGGCGGCAATTGGTCCAACCGCAAAGGCGAGAGGCCGGCACGTACCTGGTCGAAATTGGTTTGCGGAAAAGGCAACCGATTTTCTTCCATGGCAATGGTTAGCCTTGCGCCTTACTGATGGGAATAATACGCATGCCCAGGCCGGGCTCCACTTCAAAACTGACGATGTTGCCGGTGCGTTTGCTGGCACCCCGCACCTTGGCCACTTCCATGGCCTTGATCAGCCGCTCGCCCACCTCTTCGGTGCGCATGCGTAGATGCGCGTCACAGAGGGAGGTGATGCGCACCAGCAGGTCTCGATCCACGGCGTGGGAGTGGATGACGATGATGATGGTCATGCCGTTGGAGCAGAGCCGCTTACACTGTTCGAAAAAATAGAGCACGGCCTCCGGCGTCGTGGCCGTGATGCAGGGTGTCAGGGCATCCACAAAGATGAGCTCCGCGCCCTTTTGCCCTTCGTTGCGGATGGCCTTGAGCAGGGCATCCAGGACTTCCCCCTTGGACTGGGAAATTTCCATGGGGAAAATCCGCAGCCGACCCAGCAGCAGGTAGTCCAAAATGTCGATGTTCAGGCTCTGCATCTGCCGGACCAGGCTCTTGACCGTGTTTTCGGTGGTGAAGAAGGCCAGCCGGGATCCGTCCGACAGGGACCCCCAGGTCATCTGCTGGGAGAGGACCGACTTGCCCGAGTGGGAGTCGCCCTCGATCAAGGTCAGGGAACCCAGCGGGATGCCCCCGCCCATCTTGTCATCAATTTCCCGGCTGCCGGTGGAGACCACCGTTTTGGTTTTTGCTTCTTCTTCCAGGGTTTCCAACTTTTCCTGCATCGTTTCTTTGCCCTACCTTCCCAAGGGCGGCCAGCGTCCGGGGCCTGGCTTGCCCGATGGCTTTCATGGCCCCGGCGCGGAAAATCGGTACGGTGACCTCGCCGTGGCATCGCTCCTCTCCAGCCGGCGGCAACCGATGCCCTGGAAGCTAGAAGATGCTCGAGTTGGAGAAAAAGAAGATGGAGCGGATGCGGTTGAGCAGGTCGGCCAGGACGAACGGTTTGGTGATGTAATCGTCGGCGCCCATTTCGAACCCCACCCGCTGATCGGCCGGGCGCCCCATGGCCGTCAACATGAGGATGGGCACCTTTTCCGTGTCGGGGTCGGCCCGCAGGTAGCGGCACACCTCGTAGCCGTCCATGCCAGGTAGAACAATGTCCAGGATGATCAGGTCGGGCTGGACCTCGTGGGCCAGGCGCAGTCCCTCTGGGCCGGTGCGGGCCGTGTGGACTTGATAGCCTTCCCGTCGCAGAATGTGGCTGAGTAGTTTGCTGGTGCTCGCTTCATCCTCGATCACCAGGATCGTTTGTGAGGCCATGAAGGCTCCTTCCTATGCAAATTCAGTGCCCAGATTCAGCGTCCAGATTCAGGTGAAATTGAATCTGTGACGAGAGAGTCCCGCTGTCAACGGGTAAAAAAGGTGGATGCCGCTACCCCGTTCTCGGTGATTACCGTTAATTGATTGGTGGTGTTGGGCCCCACCGGCGGCAACAGGCGAATTTGAATCACCATTTCTTCATCCGGGTTGAAGATGTCCGGCTCATACACCTCGGGCGTGGACAGGGCCTGCAGGTACAGGCCGGCCACGGTCCACTGGTTGTCGGTGGGTGTGGCCGGGGTAAAGGGCAGCCATTTGACATGATAGCCGCCGGAGGCCGTGTAGTAGTGGACGATCACGTCCCACTCCTGAAAATCGGCCAGTTTGACACTCCCCTGGTTGCGCAGGATCGCTTCGACCACAGAGCCAGAGCTCAACACCTGGGTGCTGGCAAAATCGATGTCCGTGTGGACCCGCTCCAGGGTCCTCTCTTGCATCTCCCGGCCGGACGTCAGGATGGCGTCCTGGCTGGTGAGATAGACCTGGGCAATGGTAAACACGCTGTATAGCGCGACCATGGCGATGATCAGGGAAGCAAGCGCGGATTCCATGGGAGCTGCACTCGAGACCTACTCCAGTCTGGCGTAAATACCACGACAGAAATTTCGGCGGCATTACCTCTGGTGGAAACGATCGGCAAATTTCTGCCGGGATTGACTACATGCTGAAAAAGAACGAATCGGACAGGCCGTTGGGCAGGGTGAGCTTCACAAAATAGCGGCCCGAGCTGAGCAGTGAGCCATAGCGCACCGTGATTTTCAGGGTCGCCGTGGGGTTCCAGGCCGTGTCATTCTCCACCTGCCATTCCCAGTATGGATAGCTGCCCCCTGCATCATCCTTGTAAGGAATGCGGATAAAATTGCCTTCGGGCCCCAGGAACAGGTCCATGCGCTGGACGGCGATGATGCGGGTGGCGCCCACATTTTTGACCCATACGAAGATGTCGAAGGTGCCGTTGCCGTTGATGTCCTGCCAGGCGCCGTCCTTGTCCAGCTCACCGGTGGCGTGGATGATTTCGACCTGGCTTTTCAGCCGGTCATCGATGCGCCCTCGCATGCCCACCAGGGCGGCGCTGCTCTGGTTGACGGCCGGATAAACCGTATTGAAGACCATCACGGACACCACCACGCTGACGATGAGCATGAGGGCGGTGGTGATGGCTTTATCCACGGCCCTTGCCCTCGAGCACTTCGCTCAACTGCATGAGCATGTCGAAGGTATCCCGAGGGCTCACCGGTGCAGTGGGCTCCTGATCTTCGGCCAGCTCGACGAGCTGCAGCAGCAAAGCCCGATGGTGGTCGGCCAGATAACCGCCCTGCGCGTAGGTCTCTACCGCCTTTCGGGTGCGTTCCTTGCCGATCCGCTCCACGCTTTGGCTGACCCACGTAGCCAACGCCGTAAAGTGGCCTGGTCCTCCACCGGCCGCGGGATGGCCGTTGCCATTGGTGGATTTGCCCGCTGCCCGGCGGGCCACCGGCGGGGGTGCCTCGTGGGTGAACTCGTCGTCATCCTCCAGCAGGTCCGCTTCTGTCAGGCCAAATTCCCGCAGGGATTCCACGTCCTTCAGGACATGGGCCAGGGGAGAAACCCGGCCCCGCTCTTCACCTGAACGGGGCTCCTGGCCGGAAAGTCGACTGGCCGGTGTCTCTGGCTCTTCTGCCTCTGGATCCTGGCTACGCAGGGCTGGATACTGGCGGTTCAGGATATGCTCCTGAATGTCCAGCAGCGCCTGTCGAATTTCGTTTTTTAAGATTTTGAGTTCGTGTTCCAGGGTCTCCACCCGGGTTTCCAGGTTCATGGTAGCTCCTCAGCGGGTTCGTTCTCCTGAGTACCAGGGCCATGGGGAGCACACCTGATGGCTCCCAACAGGCCGCTCCCCATGGACAGGATGAGGAAATGAGAAGCGATTCGTCCGGGCTGCACCGACCGAACGAATCGCTCTCTACCAGTGACGTCGAGGGGTCGACCGGCTGCCCGCCCTACTGGAGATCGTTCACCGTTTCGATGTAGGCAGGCGTTGTCCGTTGGATGGAGAAGACGGCGCCGGCCGGCGGCTTCACTTCGATGATGAAATCGGTGTTTGTACTCAGGGTAATCGTGGGGGCTAGCGTAACGGTAATCTCCGCCAATTCACCCTGTTCCAGCAGGGTGTCACCTGTGGTATCGTAATCGTTCTTGCCCAACCACGTCACGCTCCAGTCCACATCGGTGTGGCGTTGGGTGGCATCTCGATAGTCGATGACCACCACCCGATCATCCGGGTCATTGTTCAGATCGATGGGCTCACCGCCTGCGGCGCTGGCCACGGTGAAGATGACAGAGTCTACGGTGCCGGTCGCTCCCGTAGTTTCACCGATGATGACCACGCTGCCCTTGATCTCAATCGAAGACCGCACCTCGGAGAGGCCGGCGTACACCGCCTCTTTTCCACGCTCGGTGGAGAAGGTGCCCGCGGAGAGGATGGTGAAGGCGAAGACCGAGGCCACCACCACAAAGGCGATCAGGATGATCGCAGTCTCCAGGGCGGTGATGCCCCGTTCATCCCGCTGCAGACGCTTGAGCAGACGGTTCAACATCATGTTCATGCGAGAGATTCCTTCCTGCTGTTTGTTCATGAGCGACGTTTGTTTCCTGACACTGATTTCCTGATACTGAACGGTCGAAGAGAATGGTCGAAAAACGGGTCCAAAAACCGAAACGTTAAGTTGAAACAAGGGTTTGCCGTGTCCGATGGATTCCCGGGTAAATCCGCGGGCTCCGTTGCCGATGAAACGTTGTGCTAATTTCGTGGAAATTCCCTCCCTCCTTTCTTGCCAACCGTTTCTTGTCAACCGGGCTTCTGCGCGCCAGGTGCCCTCACATTGGCAGGCCTGGTGAACGGGGCGCCACGAGGCCTTTAGCGGGCTTGATAGGGGTGATGGTCCGCTCCCCAACCTGTGCCGCCCGTGCTTTCGTACTGCCCAAATCGTACGCGTAAGCCGGGTCGGTTACATCTGCAAAATGCCCGAAGCTTTGCTACAGCAAATGGCGTATGGGTGCTGCCGGGTTGCCCATGCCCATCTCAGACAGGCAGGCAGGTGCGGATGGGAAGCTGTGGGAAACCTCAGGGGAGGGGGATGCGGAGGGTCTGGCCGGCGTAGATGCGGTCGCTGCGCATGCCGTTGGCCGCCATGATGGCCTCCACCGTGGTGCCGTATTGCTGGGCGATGGAGAAGAGGGTCTCGCCCCGCCGGACCACGTGGATGGTGGTGTTGGGCGGGGTGACGGTGACGCCGGTGGCCGGCACGATGATCAGGCGCTGGCCGACGCGAATAGTGGTGCTGGTGAGGCCGTTGGCTGCCATGAGAGCCTCCACCGTGGTCCCGTACCGCCGGGCGATGGAGAAGAGGGTCTCGCCCGGCTGCACCACGTGGACCGTGGTCCCGGGCGGGACGGTGCCGGTGGGTGTGGCCGAGGCCGTGGGGGACGGCGTGGCGGTGGCCGTGTTGGTGGGCAGGGGCGTGACGGTGGGTGTCCAGGTGGGCGGTGACGCCGGGGCGGTGGTGTTGGTGGGCGAAGGGCCCGGCAGGGGTGTCACCGTGGGTGTGGGAGGGGCGGTCGGCGTGGGGGTGAGCGCTGCCGGCCCGGTGGGAGTGGCTGTGGGCGCGCCGACAGCCGCCGGGGTCAAGGCCGCCGCTGCCTCGACGCCATCCGGGTTGATGGCCAGGGCCATGCGAAAGTGCTCCTGGGCCTCGGCCGGATGGCCGGTCGCCTGGAGCTGGTATCCGAGCTGGAGGTAGGCCTCATACAACTGGGTGGAGAGGCCGGGGGAGTGGGGATCGATGAGCTGGAGCTGGCGCAGGAGGCGCACGGCCGTCCGCCAGTCGCCGGCCGCCGCCGCCGCCGATGCCTGCCGGGCCAGGGCGTCTCCAGTTTTGTACAGGACCAGGGCCGGATCCGCCAACGCTTGCAGGAGTCGCCGGGCTTCCTGGCCGTCCGGCCGCACAGAGAGGGCGCTTTCCAGGGCCAGACGGGCCTGCTCCCGGGAGCGATTCCAGAGGAGCCAGTAGCTTTGGTTGACGTAGGCCCGGTAGAGATCTTCCTGGACCAGGGCACTGTCCGGTTGAAGTACCTGGGCCTGTTTGAGCAGGGCGATGGCATCGTCCCAGCGGTTGGCCGCCCATACCTGACGCAGGGTGTCCCAGAGGGTGCTGACATCCGTTGTGCCCAGGGCCGCCGCCAGCTGGGGTTCACGGCCGCCGTGGGGGCTGCTCCAGACGGTCACATCCATGGTCAGCAGGGCCTGGCTGTCGGTGCCCTGGGTGATCGCCACATTGGAGATCACCACCCCGTCGCTGTTGCTCTCTTGGATGCGTCCCAGAAAGTCCAGCAGGTTCGAAAAGCTCCCCCGTACCTGCAGGCCAAAGACCCGTTCGGCGAAGAGTTCCTGAATGGCCGGGGTGGAGGCTGGTCGGGCCTCCACGGTGACAATGGTGACGCCGGCGCTGCGGGCGTAGGTGTAGAGCCGGTCCATGAGCTGGATGGCCTGGCTCTCAGAGAGGAGGCGGCCGGCCATCTCTTCTACCCGGGCCTGGACCGCGGCCAGCTTCTCTGCCAGCTCGACCGGCTGGCGAGCCCGCTCCTCCTTCAGGTGGGCCAGGGTCTCCTCCTGCTCTGTGAGCTGGGCGATCAGGCTCTGTCGTGTCTGAACCGCGGGCATCAGAACCAGGAGCAGAAAGACCAGGATGGCCAACAGCAGGAGCCCGGCGACAGCCAGGCCGGCCAGGGCCCAGGGGTTTTGTGCACTCCCGAGACGTTCTCGCCACTCCTCGATCATGGCAGCCTGGCCTTGACTTCCAGCAGGAGCTCGAATTCCACCCCCTGGAGAGGTGGTTGGGGAGTGGCAGCCGCTCCTGGCGTGGACGGGGAGGCGCTGTCGCCCTGGGGGGCCTCCTGCGCCTGGGCAATGCGCTGGCGGGCCACGTTGGCAAAAAGCCCCGACGCTTCCAACATAGTGGCATATTCGGAGACCAGCGCGGGGTCCGTGGCCTTGCCTGTGAGCAGGATGGTTCGGCCGTCCTGCTTGAGGGAGGTGAAGGAGATCTGCCGGCGGTCGTAGTTGGCGAGCACCGGCACCAGGGAAGGCCAGGGTAGATCCACCGTGCTGCTCAGGGCAGAGAGGCGGTCGATCAGCCCCTGGGTTTGGGTCAACTGTTGGGACAGGGTCAGGGTTTGAGCAGCGGGTGTGCTGGCCAGCAGGATCTCCTGCTCCACCCCCACCAGGGCATTTTCCAGCTGCACGACATGGCTACGGGTGCGGGACCAGGCCAGGATCAGGGCCAGCAGCAGAAACAGCAGGCTACAGGCCAACAGCCAGGCGATCAGGGCCCTGCGCCGTGCCGTGCCCTGGCTGGTTGGAAGCTGTTCTCCCGTCTGTCCGTATTGCTGCTCTGATAGCATGGCTCAGCGGCCTCTGGCGCTCCGTTCGCCCATGTGGGCGCAGGTGAACCTTGCTGTGGGGATTGTGACGATGACGCCAAAATGGGATGTGCCCGGCTGCATGGTACCATGAGGCCCATCCCCTGACAAGATCGTATGATTCGGCGCATTTGGGGATCTCTGTTTGCATGGCCGGGGACCCCTGGCGAGGCGGCCAGGGGCTGGACAAATCAGACGGCTGACAGTATACTATACGCAAGAACTTTTGTTCGAATTGGGCTCGGATGGGAGAGGGATCATGCCGCCATTTCAAGTTGTCAGCGACTTTCAACCTACGGGCGATCAGCCCCAGGCCATCGCCCGCCTGGCAGAGGGCATCCAGCGAGGGCTGAAACACCAGGTCTTGCTGGGCGTCACTGGCAGCGGCAAGACCTATACCATGGCCAAGGTCATTGAACAGGTGCAGAAGCCCACCCTGATCATCGCCCACAACAAGACCCTGGCCGCCCAGCTCTACAGCGAGATGCGGGAGTTCCTGCCCCAAAACGCGGTGGAGTACTTCGTCAGCTACTACGATTACTACCAGCCGGAGGCCTACATCCCCCGCAGCGATGTCTACATCGAGAAGGAGGCTGAGATCAACGAGGAGATCGACCGTCTGCGCCTGGCGGCCACCAGCGCCCTCTTCAGCCGTCGGGATGTGGTCATCGTCGCCTCGGTCTCCTGCATCTACGGCCTGGGCAGCCCCCAGGAGTACGGCCGGGGCGTCCTCCATCTGCGGGTGGGCGATATGGTTCGCCGTAACCAGATCCTCCGCCACCTGGTGGAGATCTACTACGAGCGCAACGACAGCACCTTGCAGCGGGGCCGCTTCCGGGTGCGGGGAGATGTGCTGGAAGTCCAGCCCGCCGACCGGGAGTTCGCCTACCGCATCAGCCTCTGGGGCGATGAGATCGAGCGTATCAGCGAAATCGACACCCTCACCGGTGAGATCCTGCGGGATCACCAGCAGGTGGACATCTTCCCGGCCAAGCATTTTGTGACGCCCCAGGAGCGCCTGGAAGAGGCCCTGGCCGATATCGCCCAGGAGCTGGAGGAGCAGGTCCGATATTTCGAGTCCCAGGGCAAATTCCTGGAAGCCCAGCGCATCCGCCAGCGTACCAACTACGACATGGAGATGCTGCGGGAAGTGGGCTACTGCAACGGCATCGAAAACTACAGCCGTCCCCTCTCCCAGCGGCCGCCCGGCAGCACGCCCTGGACCCTGCTGGACTACTTCCCGCCCGATTGGCTCCTGATCGTGGACGAGAGCCACATGACCATTCCCCAGATCCGGGGGATGTACAACGGCGACCGCTCCCGCAAGGAGGTGCTGGTGGAGTATGGCTTCCGCCTGCCCAGCGCGCTGGACAACCGGCCCCTCCGCTTCGAGGAGTTCGAGGAGCACGTCAACCAGGCCATCTATGTGAGCGCCACGCCGGGCCCCTACGAGCTGGAACGCGCGGAGCAGATCGTGGAGCAGGTGATCCGGCCCACCGGCCTGCTGGATCCGGTGGTCGAAGTGCGCCCCACCGAAGGGCAGATCGAGGACCTGATCCGGGAGATCAAACAGCGGGTGGCCAAAGGGCAGCGGGTGCTGGTCACCACCCTCACCAAGCGCATGGCCGAAGATCTGACCGAATACCTGGCCGAGCTGAACATCAAGGTCCACTACCTCCACAGCGAGATCCACACCATCGAGCGGGTGGAGATCCTGCGAGACCTGCGCCTGGGCGTCTACGACGTGGTGGTGGGCATCAACCTGTTGCGGGAGGGACTGGACCTGCCCGAAGTCTCCCTGGTGGCCATCCTGGATGCCGACAAGGAAGGCTTCCTGCGCAGCGAAAGCGCGTTGATCCAGACCATCGGGCGGGCCGCGCGCCACGTGGAGGGCAAGGCCATCCTCTACGCCGACAAGATGACCGACGCCATGCGTGCGGCCATCGCCGAGACCAACCGTCGCCGGGAGATCCAGGCCCGCTACAACCAGGAACACCACATCACGCCCCAGAGCATCGTCAAAAGCATTCGGGACCTCACCGACCGGGTGAAGGTGATGGCCGAGTCCAGGCCCACTTACGACAGCGACGGCGAGGAGACTCCGCCCATCCGTGCGGCCGATCTGCCCAAGGATGAGCTGGCCCGCCTGATCAAGCAGTTGGAGAAGGAGATGAAAGAAGCCGCCCAGGCCCTGGAGTTTGAGCGGGCGGCTGCCCTGCGGGATCAGCTGATCGAACTGCGGGCCATCGAGGTCGAGGAGAAACTCCAGAAACGGCTGCAGAAGGCATGAGCGGCCGGCCATCCTGATCCAGGGCTACGGCATCCCCGGGACACCGGCGTCAAGAAGCTCAACCGGTTTTTACCCGGTGACACCCGCCGCCTGGAGCGTGCATTGGCCATGGATGGGCTGACCCTGGCCGGGCTGGTGCGGGCACACCTGGCGTTGGCTACCCTGGTGCAGGAACATGGGCGGATCATCGCTGTGTGCCACGGCTTTGCCTACCCTGAAGCGCTGGAGGCCGCGGTGATGCAATATGTGGCCCACAAGTTGACGGCCCTTGACATACCCCTGGACGACGGCCTGTAGGCCATTGGTAACCCGTCCGGGACGGCAACGAAGTAAGCAGACAGAGCGAAACCATGACCCTACCTACAGAAATCGCGGCCAACGGCCACATCGGCCAGATTCGAGAAACCGACATCGTCGGCGAGATGCAGAGTGCCTACCTGGATTACGCCATGAGCGTGATCGTGGCCCGGGCCCTGCCCGACGTGCGGGACGGCCTCAAGCCGGTGCATCGCCGCATCCTCTATGCCATGTACCGGGACCTGGGCCTGACCCACGACAAGCCCCACAAGAAGAGCGCCCGCATCGTCGGTGAAGTGTTGGGTAAATATCACCCCCACGGCGACAGCGCGGTCTACGACGCCATGGTGCGCATGGCCCAGGACTTCAGCCTGCGCTACCCCCTCATCGACGGCCAGGGCAACTTCGGCAGCATCGACGGCGACAACGCGGCCGCCATGCGCTACACCGAGGCCCGGCTGGCCGAGATCAGCAACCTCATGGTGGCCGACCTGGAGAAGGACACGGTCGACTGGCACGATAATTTCGACAACTCCCTGCTGGAGCCGGACATCCTGCCCGCCACCCTGCCCAACCTCCTGGTCAACGGCGCCAGCGGCATCGCCGTGGGCATGGCCACCAACATCCCGCCCCACAACCTGCGGGAAGTGATCGACGCCCTGGCCTACATGATCGACCACTATGACCGGGTCGACGAGATGGGCGTCGATGAACTCCTCCAGTTCATCCAGGGGCCGGACTTCCCCACGGGCGGCATCCTCTACCGCTACCGCCAGGACACCAAGGGCGAGGAGAACCTGGACGTCATCGCCCAGGGTTACTCCGTCGGCAAGGCCCGGCTGGTGGTCCAGGCCAAGGCCCACTTCGAGGAAATGAGCCGGGGCCGCAGCCGCATCGTCGTCACCGAGCTCCCCTACCAGACCAACAAGGTGAGCCTGCTGGAGCGGATCGCCAGCCTGGTGCGGGATGGCAAGCTGGAGGGCATCACCGACCTGCGGGATGAGAGCGACCGCACGGGCATGCGCATCGTCATCGAGCTCACCCGCAACGCCGACCCCAAGGACGTGCTGGCGGACCTGTTCAAGTACACCCCCCTCCAGCAGACCTTCGGCATGCAGATGCTGGCCCTGGTGGATGGAGAGCCCCGTACCCTGAGCCTGAAGCGGATGCTCCATCTCTTCATCCAGCACCGCCAGGAGATCGTGCGCCGCCGCTCCGAGTATGACCTGGCCCGGGCCCGGGAGCGGGCCCACATCCTGGAAGGGCTCCTGCGCGCCCTGGACATCCTGGACGAGGTTATCGACACCATCCGGCGTAGCCGCAGCGTCGAGACGGCCCGCAACAACCTGGTGAAAAACTTTGGCTTCACCGTCACCCAGGCCCAGGCCATCCTGGACATGCAGCTTCGCCGCCTGGCCGCGCTGGAACGGCGCCGCCTTCAGGACGAATACAAGGAACTCCAGCAGCGCATCCGCTACCTGGAGGAGCTGCTGGCCGACCTGGGCAAGATGCTGGCCGTGATCAAGGAGGAGCTGCTGGCCATCCGGGAAAAGTACGGCGACGAACGGCGCACCCAGATCGTGGACCGCACCAAGGGCACCCTGACCTCCACCGACCTGCTGCCCGAACAGGATGTCTGGATCTCGGTGAGCGCGGGCGGTGAGCTGCGCCGGCAGGATGTCTCCAGCCTGAGCGCCACCACCCTGCGCCAGATCGGCAAGGGCAGCGAGGTGGCCCTGCTCACGGCCAACACCCGGGACTTCCTCTACCTGTTCAGCAAGGACGGCCGCTGTCGGCGGGTGGCGGTCCACGAACTGCCGTCCGACGGCAGCGGCCGGCACCTGGCCGAGCTCACCGACTTCACCCGCCGGGACGAGATCACCGCGGCGGTGGCTCTGCCCCGGCTGGAAGGCGAGGAAGCGCCGCCGGGTTACCTCTTCCTGGTGACCGAACAGGGCGTGGTCAAGCGGGTCACCCTGGCGGATTTCCTGGCCGCCGCGGCCTCGGACCCCACGGTGATCAACGTGGACGACAAAGACCGGCTCGGCTGGGTCTTGTTGACCCGGGGCAACCAGGAGGTGATCCTGGTCACAGCCGGGGGGCAGTCCATTCGCTTCAACGAGGAGGATGTGCGCAGCATGGGGCTGGCCGCGGGGGGTGTCGGCGGCATCAAGCTGAAGAAGGGCGATCGGGTCATCCACGCCGCGGTGGTCGAACCCGAGGGCGAACTGGTCACCGTGACCGAGATGGGCTACGCCAAGCGCACACCCCTGGACCAGTACAGCAGCCAGGGGCGCTACGGCGGCGGCATCGTCACCCACAAGCCCACAGCCAAGACGGGCCCCCTCATCGCCGCGTTGATGATTGCCCCACCGGTGGAGGAACAGCAGATCGTCTTCATCACCGCGCGGGGAGCCGCCAGGCCCATGGCTGTGGGCGACATTCCCCAGATGGGGCGCAACGTCCAGGGCCGGCAGGTGATCCCGGTATCGGCCGGCAATCCGCTGGTGGCCGCCAGGCGGGTGTTGGCGCCCCCTCAGCTTGCCCCTGTCGGCGAGGATGAAGGGGTGGCCACGCCAGCGCCACATGCACCCGCCAGCTCCAACGGGACGAATGGCCGCCCGGCGCGGGGGAAACGTGCCCGGGGGAAAGGGAAGCCGAAGGAGGAGGGCCGCTCGAAGCAGTCCGCTGCCTCCGGGAAAGCCCGCCAGGCCCCCAACACCGGAAAGCAGGCAGACACAGCCGGGGAAGCTGCTTCAGATGACCAGGAGCCGGACGGCGTCAAACCGGCCCGGGCCAGGAGGACGGCCGGGCAGAAGAAAGCATCCGTCCGACAGGCTGCCTCTGACGCCGCCTCCGTCGACGAGCCACCATCGACCCGCAAAAAAGCGCCTGAAAAAGGGACAACCGGAAAAGAGACAACCGGGAAAAAATCAACCCGGAAAAAGAGCTCTGGGAATGCCAGGGCCGGCAAGGAAAAATCCGGGAAAGGGGCGGACGACACTGGAGCGGTGCAGCCCTCTCTCCTGGACGATGCGCCGGCTCCCCGGACACGGTCCCGGCGGAAGAAGGTGCAGACGGTGGTCAGTGTGCCGCCGGCCCAGGCGCGCAAAGAGAAGAAAGGCCGGAAGAAGTCGACCTAAGTGACCTGAGTATCGGGCGGCCTGGGGTCAATAAACTAATGGTTTCTGGCGTGGTGCGTGCACCCGTTCACGGGCCACGCACCACCGAAATTCGCAGACATATTTACGCCGCTTTTTTACGCCGCTTTGCACGCACGGCAGGTATCGACTTCAAGTGGGCTCAGTTATTCCCCGCCGAAGAGCTGACCCAGGCTGATATTGGTGCCGCCACTTTCGCCCCGCCCGCCCACCTGGGGCATGAACTGGGCGATGCGGTTGGCCAGCTTGCTCATGGGCATGGTCTGTAGCCAGACTTTCCCCGGCCCGCGCAGGGTGGCCAGGAAGAGGCCCTCGCCGCCCAGCAGGATGTTCTTAAAGCCCCGCACCATCTGCACGTCGAAGTCCACCGTGGGTTCCATCATGGCCACATGGCCGGTGTCCACCCGCAGCAGCTCCCCCGGCGCCAGGGTTTTTTCCAGGATCTCGCCGTCGAAATTGACGAAGGCCAGCCCTGGGCCCGTCAACTTCTGCAGGATGAACCCTTCGCCGCCGAAGAGGCCCGCGCCCAGCCGCTTGCGGAAGTGCATGTCCAGGTCCACGCTCTTCTCGGCGCACATGAATGAGTCCTTTTGGACAATCATCTGCTGGCCGTCAGCCAGGGAGAGGGCCAGGATTTTGCCGGGAAATTCGGCGGCAAAGGCGATCTCCCCCTCGCCCTGGTTCACGTAGTAGTCCACGATGAAGAGGGACTCGCCGGTGAGGGCGCGCTTGAACATCTTGCCCAGGCCGCCGCCCGTGTTCGTCTCCATCTCCACCGTTTGGGACATCCAGCTCATGCCGCCGGAGGAAGAGTAGATGCGGTCGCCCGGAGCCAGTTTGATGACGGCCACTGGCAGAGTTGTCCCGATGATTTCGTACTGAAGGGCCATGGCTGAAGATTTCTCCTTTCTCTGCTGTGCGGTTTAGGGTTCCGCTTTCATTACGCAACAGAGGTCCATAAGTTTCTGGCTCAGGTCGCCGCGGCGAAGGAGTCGCCGACATTTCTCCCTGCCGGACAGCTTGTCGTGCCCCCGGCCCTATGGCACACTATGATCGGCCCATGGATTCGGTCCATGCGAGTCTGTTTCGGTGCCGGCGCTGTCTTGGACGGCGTCGGTTCTGCCTGGGCGTCTGGGCCCGCCGCTGCCTGCCATGTATCCCGAAAGCCGTCCCAAAATTTTGCTGGTCGACGATGAAGTATCCATCATTTCCACCCTGCAGACCTTCCTGGAGCTGTCGGGCTTCGACGTGGTGACGGCCCGCAACGGTTTCGAAGCCCTGGAGCGGGTGACCCAGGAGCGCCCCGACCTGATCGTCCTGGATGTGCTGATGCCACAACTGGACGGCCGGGAAGCTTTGCGTCAGCTCCGCCGGCGCGGGGATTGGACGCCGGTGATCTTGCTCACCCAGGTCACAGGGACGGCGCAGCGCATCATGGCCATCGAAGAAGGGGCCGATGACTACCTCAACAAGCCCTTCGATCCCCAGGAGCTGGTGGTGCGCATCCGGGCCATCCTGCGGCGCACCCAGGCCGGGCAGCAACCTCTCCATGCCGCCCGGCGCCTGCGCAGCGACCACGTGTCGCTGGATCGAAGCGCCCGCCGGGTCTATGTCCGCGGCCGTGAAGTCCCCCTGACCCCCAAGGCCATTGCCATCCTGGAATACTTCATGCTCCACCCCGACGAGCTGGTCACCCGGGAGCGGCTGCTGGATGCAGTGTGGGGGTGGGAAAGTGCCGTGGGCGAACGAGTGGTGGATACCCGCATCGCCGAGCTGCGCCGGGCCCTGGATGATGACCCATCGCGCCCTCGCTTCATCGAGACGGTGCCGGGCGCGGGCTATCGATTTATTGCCCCTGTGGTGCCAGAGCCATGATCCACCTTTTCCTCCGGCGCTACTGGTTGCCCCTGCTGTTGGGCGTCCTGGGCCTGCTGGTGCTGGGACGGGTGGTTCTGGTCAACGCCTGGGTTCTCGTCCCCGAAGATGTGGACGTGGTGGTGATGGTCGCCCTGCTGAGCGCCGCTTTGACCGCGGCCATCTATCGGATCGTCCAGATCTCCATGGGGCACCTGCGTCAGCGCAGCATCCAGCAGGCCCGCCAGGAGACCCTGGCCGAGCATCGCCGTTTCCTCAGCCGTCTGGACCACGAGCTCAAGAATCCCCTGACCGCGCTGCGGGCCGGCCTGCGGACGCTGGCGCTTACTTCCCTGGATACACGCCAGCGCCAGATCGTGGAGACGCTGGAAGCTGAGACCCTGCGCCTGAGCCGCTTGGTACAGGACTTGCGCAAGCTGGCGGAGTTGGAGACCCATCCCCTCAACCTGCAGTCGGTTTCAATCCCCGGGTTTGTGGAAAATATCCTTCAGATGGAGCAGGAGCGATTCGAGTCCGGCCAGCGCCACTTCCAATATCGCGTGGAAACGGCCCACGACACCTGGATCTTCGACGAGGATCTGCTGACCCTGGCCGTCAACAATCTGCTCGACAATGCCTGGAAGTATACCCGACCTGGTGACACGGTGGAGCTTGCCGTGGTGGCCCAGCAGGAGTTGATGGTCCGCATCTCGGATACCGGTGTCGGCATTCCGCCCGAAGCTCTGCCCCACATCTGGGAGGAGCTCTACCGCGCGCCCCAGATGGAAAAAATCGCGGGCAGTGGCATCGGCCTGGCCCTGGTCAAAGCCATCGTAGAGCGTCACGGAGGGCGGGCTGAAATCGACAGCGAACCGGGACGCGGCACCACCATTACCCTCTTTCTACCCCCAGTCTCCTCCCCCTGAACCCGCCCCGGGGCGGTTGCCGCCCAGGGGGGACCTCCCTGTTTTCAGCTTTGTCACACCCTGTTTCAAAAGCTGAACAGCCATGATATACGCCTGACACAGCCGGGTGGTAATCTGTCAATACCACTTGCAGAATCCCACGTGACCCGACACGGTGCGGGGGCAGTGCAACCAGGCGTGTTCTACCGGTTCAAGATAGGGGGAAAGAAGGATGAAACAGAAACTCAAGGTCCTGTTTGCTGTGCTGGTGATTGTGGGGGCGGCCTACTGGGCCTTCACGGCCGTCTGGCCGACCAAATATACCGGGTCCAAGATCATGTTCCCGGTTGGCAGCGGCACGGTGCTGGTCACCAACCTGGGCACCGAGCCCATTCCCATCGAGATGCGCTCGGAGGGTCGGACCGGCACCTTCCGGATCGAGAGCAGCGATCTGGGGTTGGCCGAATCGGCCAAGCGTCAGGGTAGTGGCCGGGATGCCTACTACACCTTGAGTTTTGATCTGCCCCCAGGCCAGGCACGCATCAACGTCACCCGTGGCTCCAACGTCTATCTCATTTCCCGGGCCGAAACACCCATCGAGGCTGTGGTCTCACCGCTGGCGCCCGGCACCCGCCGCGCCATCCTCATTGTCTGTGGACTGGCCATCGCCTGGGCGCTCTACTTCATCTCCAGCGTGACCCGACATCGCTGGCTGGGCAACCTGCGGCGCAAATTGCCTCTGGGCCGCCTGCAACCCAAAAAGACGGCGGCCTGATTTCCCTTTCCGCTCCAACAGACATGGGTGGGCTGAACACGCCATCAGCCCACCTGTGTCTATTTCTGGCACCGGCATGGCTGATTTCCGGGTATGTCTTGGCAATGTGACATCGAGCATGGACGGCTGTTCCCGGCCCATGTTTTCCAAAATCAGAACTTCACGATGGTGGCCCATTTGCGGAGGCGGCATCCTCAGATGCGGTTCCGTTCCGCCTGGCCCGGCATCTGAGGATGCCGCCTCCGCGTCGAAATCGTGAACTACTGAAAATGGCAGACATCCGTTATACTGGCGGACAGATGGATGCAACATGGGTGTCTCAGGTGGGTAGGCCCTTCTGCCGGAGGATACCAAAATGAGCGCCGACCCGGATCGCATTCTCAGCCGCATTGTGGTCACCGCCCTCACCATCTTTGTCGTCGCCCTTCTTTTGCTCATCGCGGTTTTGCTGCGGGAATTCTGGCTGCAGCAGCGGGTGGCCGAGCTCAGCGGGAGCGTCCAGGTCAACCTGGAGGACCTGGAGAAGACCACCGACGCGATCCAGAGCGAGTTATCCGACGTGCGCGCCGCGCCCGATCCAGCCCAGGAAGGCGAAGCCTGGAGTGATGTGGCCCGACTCCTGGATGACGTGGATCAGCAACTGGAAACCATTGAGGAAAATCTGGCGGAGGTGGTCACAGTGCTGGAACCCGAGGCCGACCTCGCCGCCGCGGACCAGCCATCCCCCCAGGAGCCGGCTGTCACCCAGGATCGGGCAGATCAAGTTTTCACCATCTTCACCCTGCTCTTGGGGGTTGCCTCCATTGCCATCGCCATTCTGCTGGGCATGGCCCTCTCGGTGGAACAGGGGGTAACCGGCGAGGGCCGCGGTCTCAAGACCTTCCAGAGCCATCGCCCGGAATAACAGCCCTCCCGGTCCCTGCTCTTTCCCCATTTTTGACAACAGCTATACGAATATGCTAACCTTTTCACGATTGGGACGAAAGCCCAATTCGTGAGGGAGCAGGTGACCCGGTCGGCCGGGACAGATGTCCAGGGCCGGCCTGCGGGAACTCTCCCATCGGCAACCCACTGGAGTCCCGGTATCCGGTTGCCAGGTGTGCAATTCCATCGACCACGGCGGCCCGCCTGCTCTCCCGTCAGGGAGCGGGGCATGGGAACCGCAGCGATGGATTGTGATACACATGGCAATTGACTTTCAAGATGGGTGCCGACGTGATCCGTGCTGGATGGGCAGCCCCGGTGCGTGATCCGGCTGCATGCAATCGAGCGACGTTGCACCCTCTTGGTCTCGACCGGAGGGTTTTTTCATTGGGCGAAGGGGTGGGGGCCAAACATTCCCCTTTTTGAATGTTGAAAGTCCCTTTTTGAAAGGTCCAGAAAGGAAGCCATGCGCACAGTATTTTGGGAAGACAACAAGGTCAAAATGATCGACCAGCGGCTGCTGCCGGGCACCTTTGTCCTGGCAGAGTTTGACACGGTCGAGGGGATCGCGCGGAGCATTCGGGAGATGTATGTGCGCGGCGCGCCGGCCATTGGCGCCACCGCGGCCTTCGGCATGGCCCTGGCCGCGCTGCGCAGCCAGGCCACCGACCGGGAGGGTCTCCTGGCCGACCTGCGGGCCGCCAAGGCCACCCTGGACGCGGCCCGCCCCACCGCCGTCAACCTCTCCTGGGCCACCGCCCGCCTGCTGACCCTGGCCGAGCAGACCCAGGCCGATGTGGACGCGTTGCGCCAGGCCTTGCTGGCCGAAGCCCAGGCCGTCGCCGATGAAGATGTGGAGATCAACCGCCGCATGGGCTTCCACGGAGCCGAACTCATCCCGGACGGGGCCAACGTGCTCCACCACTGCAACACCGGCGCCCTGGCCGCGGTGGACTTCGGCACCGCTCTGGGCGTCATCTATGCCTGTCAGGAGCAGGGCAAGCGGATCCACGTCTGGGTGGACGAGACCCGCCCCCGGCTGCAGGGCGCCCGCCTGACCGCCTGGGAGCTGATGCGGGCCGAAGTGCCCATGCATCTCATCGCCGACAACGCCGCCGGCCACCTCATGCGTACCGGCCAGGTGGATGTGGTCATCTTCGGCGCCGATCGGGTGGCCGCCAACGGCGACGTGGCCAACAAGATCGGGACCTACAAGCTGAGCGTGGTGGCCAAAGAGAACGGCATCCCCGTCTACGCGGTGGTGCCCACCAGTACCATCGACCTGAACCTGCCCGACGGGGATCACATCCCCATCGAGGAGCGGGGGCCAGAAGAGGTGACCCATATCGGCGAGACGGTCATTGCACCGGAAAATGTGCCGGTCTACAACCCGGCTTTCGACGTCACCCCCCATCGCTACATCACCGGCATCGTCACCGAAGAAGGGGTCTGCTATCCTCCCTTTACCCAAAGCCTGCGCAAGGCCAAGGAAGCTGCGGAAGCGCGTATTGCAGCCCGGCGACGGCAACGGTAGATAACTCGAGCGACCATGAATCACCTGACCAGTGTTTGCGTCTTTTGTGGCGCCAGCGCCGGCACCCGCCCGGTCTATCGGGAGGCTGCGGCCCAACTGGGCCGCGAGCTCAGCGCCCGGCGCATCCGCCTGATCTACGGCGGCGGCAGCGTCGGCCTGATGGGCGAACTGGCTCGGGCCTGCTTACAGCATCAGGGCGAAGTCATCGGCGTCATCCCCCACCCCCTCACAGCCAGGGAGACCAGCGGCGAGCCGGTCGGGGAGTGGATCGTGGTGGACACCATGCACGAGCGCAAGGCCACCATGGCGTCCCTGGCCGACGCCTTCATCGCCCTGCCCGGCGGCTTCGGCACCCTGGAGGAGCTCTTCGAGAGCATCACCTGGGGCCAACTGGGCATCCACCGCAAGCCCATCGGCATCCTGAATGTGGCCGGCTACTTCGACCCCCTGTTGACCCTGATCGACCACGCGGTCGCCGAAGGGTTCATCGCCCCCCTGTATCGGCAGCTCTTCGTGGTGGCCGACACGCCGATCACCCTTCTGGATCGGCTGGCCGAGCATGAGACACCGCCCGGCCTGGTGCAGTGGCTGAGCGCCGACGAGACGTAGTAAATCCCGGCAGCAATTCGCCGATGGCCTTCGCCCGAGGTCGGGGCACCGAATGTCTGCCGTGGCATTTGCGCCAAACTGTGGTTGAAAGGAATGACCTGGATGACCTGTGTAATCACCGGTTCCGTTGCTTACGATTATTTGATGCGCTTCCCGGGGCGCTTTCGGGATCATATCCTGCCCGACCAGATCGAGAATCTGAGCGTCAGCTTCCTGGCTGATTCCATGCGCCGGGAACGGGGAGGCGTGGCCGCCAACATCGCCTACACCATGAAACTGCTGGGCGCGGATCCCGTGATCCTGGCCACCGTGGGCCATGACTTTGGCGACTACCGCCGCTGGCTGGAGGAGCAGGGTCTGCGTACCGACCAGATCATCGAGATCCCAGACGAGCTGACCGCGACCTTCTTCGTCAGCACCGACCTGGACCAGAACCAGATCGCCAACTTCTACACCGGCGCCATGGGCCATGCCCGCCACTACGGCCTGGCAGACCGCAAGCTCACCGACGCCAACCTGGTCCTCATCAGCCCCAATGATCCCACCGCCATGCTCAACTACGCGCGGGAGTGCAAGGCCCATGGCATCCCCTATGCCTACGACCCCAGCCAGCAGATCGCCCGCCTGAGCGGGGAAGAGCTGGAGCAGAGCATCCCCGGTGCCTCGTACCTGTTGTGCAACGAGTATGAGCTGGCCATGATCCAGAACAAGACCGGCTGGTCCCTGGAGCAGATTCAAGGCCAGGTGGACACCCTGGTCCTGACCCTGGGGAAACGGGGCAGCGTGATCTACACCGACGGCCGGGCCTACGAGATCCCCGTGGCCCAGGTGAGTCGGGTGGATGACCCCACCGGCGCTGGCGACGCGTACCGGGGAGGTTTCTTCGCCGCCCGCCTGGCCGGCCTGCCCTGGGAGGTCTGCGGGCGGGTGGGGGCACTCTGTGCCGCCTACGCACTGGAACATATGGGCACCACTACCCATCGTTTCACCATCGACGAGTTCATCGCCCGGTACGAGGAATACTTCGGCCCGGAGCCGGCCCTGGCCCGGCTGAAGCAGCGCCAGGCCGCTACGCCGTGAGCTTCTCGACGGAGGCGGCTACGCCCGAGCTGGCCGCGATTCGGGCTGTGTTGATGGCCGATCCCCTCTGGGCGGCTTACGGCCTGGCCGATCTGCAGCCCCAGTTTGCGCCCTACTGTCGCTGGTACCTGGCCGACTCGCCGGCAGGGCCAGGGCTGATCCTCCTTTTCAGCGGCTTGACGCCCCCGGTGCTGCTGACCGTTGGAACCGTCGACGGGGTGGAGGCGGCCCTGGATCAGGCCCCGCTGCCGGAGACCATCTACATGAGCGCCCGGCTGGAACATCTGCCGGCCCTCCAGGCTCGCTACGACTTCGGCGGAGATGTGCGCCCCATGCTGCGCATGGCCCTGGTAAATCCCGACAGAAATTCGCCGAGCGTTTCCACCAGAGGGAGTGCGCCCAGAGGGCACCCGGAATTTCTGCCGGGGTATTTACGCCAGACTGTACCGGTGGCGCCGGCCTCGGCTGGAACGGCCCCGGACGTCGTACCCATCCGGCTGACGCCCGCGGACGGGGCACGGCTGCGGGCGCTGTATGCCCATGGCGGTGACTTTGCGCCCGATGCCTTCGACCCCTACCAGGTAGAGAACGGCGTCTTTTACGGCATCCAGGATGACCAGGGCCGGCTGCTGGCCGCCGGCGGCACCCATATCGTGGATTGGCGCCAGGGCGTGGCGGCCATCGGCAATGTCTACACCCGGCCGGACTGTCGGGGCCGGGGATACGGGGCGGCCGTGGTCCAGGCTGTGGTGGCGGAGCTCCGCAGCCTGGACGTGGCTCACATCGTCCTCAACGTGGATCAGCGCAACCAAGGGGCCCGCCGCCTGTACACCCGCCTGGGCTTCACGGTCCACTGCCCGTTTGTGGAAGGCATCGGACACAACCTGAACACGAAATCACGTGAACACCAAACTACGTGAACACCAAACTATAAGGAGAATGATTGCATGACGACCATGACCAAAGACCGCAACTACGACATCGCCGACATCAACCTGGCCGAGCGGGGACGGTTCCGCATGGCTTGGGCCGCCAAGGAGATGCCGGTGCTGGACCTGATCGAAGAGCGCTTCCGCCAGGAGCAGCCCTTCAAGGGCAAGCGCATCGCCGCGGCCATGCACGTCACCTCAGAGACGGCCAACCTGATGCGGGTGCTCATCGCCGGCGGCGCGGAGGTGGCCCTTTGTGCCAGCAACCCCCTGAGCACCCAGGACGACATCGCCGCGGCCCTGGTGGCCTACTACGAGATGCCCGTCTTCGCCATCAAGGGCGAGTCGGTGGAGGAGTACAACCAGCACCTGAACGCCGTCCTGGACATCGAGCCCCACATCACCATGGACGACGGCATGGATCTGGTGGCCATGCTCCACACCCAGCGCCAGGAGCTGCTGCCCAACGTGGTGGGCGGCACGGAAGAGACCACCACCGGTGTGATTCGTCTGCGGGCCATGGCCGCCCAGGGTAAGCTGGCCTTCCCGGTCATCGCGGTCAACGACGCCATGACCAAGCACTTCTTCGACAACCGCTACGGGACCGGCCAGAGCACCATCGACGGCATCATCCGGGCCACCAACATCCTCCTGGCCGGCAAGAACTTTGTGGTGGGAGGCTACGGCTGGTGCAGCAAGGGCATTGCCATGCGGGCCCGGGGCATGGGCGCCAACGTCATCGTCACCGAGGTCAACCCCCTGCGGGCGCTGGAAGCGGTGATGGACGGCTTTCGGGTGATGCCCATGCTGGAGGCGGCCCGCATTGGCCACATCTTCTGCAGCGCCACCGGCGACATCCACGTGCTGGACAAGCATCACTTCGAGGTCATGCGAGACGGCGCCATCCTGGCCAACAGCGGCCACTTTGACGTGGAAATCAACCTGAAAGCCCTCCGGGCCATGAGCACCCAGGTGACCCGGGTGCGGGATTTCCTGGACGAGTACACCCTGGCCGACGGCCGGCGCCTCTACGTGGCCGGCGAGGGTCGCCTGGTCAACCTGGCGGCTGCAGAGGGGCACCCCAGCGCGGTGATGGACATGAGCTTCGCCAACCAGGCCCTGGCCGCCGAGTACCTCCTGAAACACGCCCACGAGCTGGGTAAAAACGTCTACAACGTCCCCGAGGCCATCGACCAGGAGATCGCGGCCCTCAAGCTCAAGGCCATGGGCGTGGAAATCGACACGTTGACGCCCGAGCAGGAGGCTTACCTGAACGAATGGGCCCTGGGCACCGGCCATTGAGCTCCCGCTTGCCCGTGGCGGCAAAAGCCGGTGCGAGCGGTGGGAATGAAACCATGCGAACGAAACGGATGAGTACAAAGGAGATGACCCTATGACCACCTTTATGACGGCGCCGAAGTTGCTCTTTACCAGCGAATCGGTGACCGAAGGCCATCCAGACAAAATGTGCGACCAGATCAGCGACGCGGTGTTGGATGCCGTCTACGCCCAGGATCCCTACGGCCGGGTCGCCTGTGAAACAGCCATCAAGACCGGCTTCGTCATGTTGCTGGGGGAGATCACCACCACCGCTGAGCTGAACTACGATCAATTGGTGCGGCAGGTGATCCGGGACATCGGCTTTGACTGCAGCAAGAAAGGGTTCGACGGCAACACCTGCGGTGTTCAGGTGGCCATCGCCGCCCAGAGCCCGGACATTGCCATGGGGGTGGACAAGGCGCTGGAGGCCAAGGAAGGCCAGATGGAGGAGGATGAGTTGGAGACCATCGGCGCCGGCGACCAGGGGATGATGTTTGGCTTCGCCTGCGACGAGACCCCCACCCTCATGCCCATGCCCATCTACCTGGCCCATAAGCTGGCCCGCCGCCTGAGCCAGGTGCGCAAGGAGGGGATTCTGCCCTGGCTGCGCCCCGATGGCAAGACCCAGGTCACGGTGGAATATGCCTTCGGCAAACCCAAGCGCATCCACACCGTGCTCATCAGCACCCAGCACGACCCCGACGTGACCCAGTCGGAGATCCGCCAGGCCCTCATCGAGCACGTCATCGACCCGGTGCTGCCCCAGGAGCTGGTGGACAAGGACCTGCGCATCTTCACCAACCCCACGGGCCGTTTCGTGGTGGGCGGCCCCATGGGCGACGCCGGCCTCACTGGCCGCAAGATCATCGTGGACACCTACGGCGGCATGGGCCGCCACGGCGGCGGCGCCTTCAGCGGCAAGGACTGCACCAAGGTGGACCGCAGCGCAGCCTATGCGGCCCGCTGGGTGGCCAAGAACATCGTCGCAGCCGGGCTGGCCCGCCGCTGCGAGATCCAGCTGGCCTACGCCATCGGCGTGGCCCGGCCCCTGAGCATCAACGTGGAAACCTTCGGCACGGCCCAGATCAGCGACGAGCAGATCGTCCGGCTCATCGAAGAGCACTTCGACCTGCGGCCCGGTGCCATCATCCGGGACCTGGGCCTGCGCCGACCCATCTACCGCCAGACCGCGGCCTACGGCCACTTCGGCCGGGATGACATTGAGCTGCCCTGGGAGGACACCAGCCGGGCCGACGCGTTGCGCCGGGCCGCTGGCCTGGAGGAGATGGCCCACGCTTGAGCCATGCCCGGCCTTGACCCGGCATGGACGTGAAAGGGCGAGGCCGGTAGGCCCCGCTGTGGACGCCCTGACACCGGGCCCGCTCCGTTGGCCTCCCTGGGGGGAGCCGCGGAGGGGCCCGGTTGCTTTTGGGAGCAGCCCTGAGCCTGGTTGTATAATGCACACCATGCGAATAGATGCTACCTGTGGATCCGTTTTCCGGGCCTGGCGTATCCGGCCCCTGTTGCTGTGGGCGACACTCCTGACCCTGGCGTGGAGTCTGCTGGGCTGTGCCCCAGGCCTGTCGGCGCCTGCTGTCTTGAACCAGGCCGAGACAATCGCCCGGGAGGATGCCCGGCGGCCCCTTCCCCAGCACGATTCCTCGGCCCCCATCGTCACGGTGGAAGTTCGCGCCGCCACCCCCATCTATCCCGGAGATCCGGTCACCATCGTGGTGCGGGCCATCAGCCAGGAGCCCGTGGACGCCTACCGCCTGGCCATCGACGACGCGGATACCGGATGGCGTGCCGTAAAACGGTTGCCAGGAGGCCTGCTCTCCTTCGAGTGGACCGCCGGTGAGCCCGGCTCCTACGTGCTCATCGGCCAGGCCCGCACCACGGCCGGCGCAGTCGGCGAAGGTCGTCGCCTCCTCACCGTCGAGCCGCCGGATTCATCGTCGAGCCAGTCTGGCCAGCCGGGCAGCCGGCCCGATCCCACAGCCCAGGATACCGTCATCTTCTATGCCAGCTCGGTCACCCTGCCCACCTACCCCTTCGCCGAGTACCAGAGCCAGGCCGTGGATCCGGCCTACCGCTGGCCCTACCGGCGCTTTGACCGGGATCGCTTCTGGCAGCAGGCGCCCCAGCCCAGCCCCCAGACCTACCAGTTGCTCATCCTGGAGAACCGCTACCTGCAGGTCTTGATCCTGCCGGAGTTGGGCGGCCGCATCTGGCAGGTGCTCCACAAGCCCAGCGGCAATCGCATGTTCTACCAGAACAACGTGGTCAAGCCATCGCCCTGGGGGCCGCCCCAGCAGCTCGGCTGGCTTGCCCTGGGCGGCCTGGAGTGGAACCTGCCCGTGATCGAGCATGGCTACGATTGGGGAACTCCCTGGGATTACCGGGCGTTACAAGAAAGCGATACCGTGGCATCGGTGACAGTGGCCACCCCGCGGGATGGCCGCCTGCTCCATGCCAGCATCACCGTGACCCTGCGCGCCGGGTCCGCCAGCCTGGAGGTTGCACCGACGATTACGAACCTGAGCCCGGATGAATTGCAGTTCGACTACTGGCAGACGGCCATGTTGGCGCCCGGCACCGGCAATCGGCCCAGCCCGGACCTGCACTTCGTGTTGCCAGGGCAGCTCATGACCGTACACAGCACCGCCAACCCGGATCTGACCGGCCCTACCCTGCTCTTCACCTGGCCCCACTACAAGGGGCGGGACCTGAGCCGACTGGGTAACTGGCGGGAGTACCTGGGCTTTTTCGAATATCCTGCCGCCCACGGACCCTTCACCGCGGTCTATGATCCCTGGTACGATGCCGGCGCCGTACGAATCTATCCGCCTGAGATCATGCGGGGCAGCAAGGTATTCGGCCTGGGCTGGGAGAACGCCCTGGGCAGCGACCTGTTCACCGACGACGACTCGGCCTATGTGGAGCTGCACGGCGGGCTGGCACCCAGCTTTTTTGAACAGGCGCGGCTGGCCGGGGGCGCCTCTATCTCCTGGCAAGAACAATGGTATCCCGTGGTCGACCTGGGTGACCTGACCACCGCCAATGCCAACCTGGCCTTGCACCTGGCCCGCACCGCGGACGCCTTCCAGGTCGGCCTCTATCCCACCCGGCCGCTGAACGGGGTCATCAACCTGTTGGCCGATGGCGTGCCGGTGGCCCGACGGGCTGTGGTAGCCAGCCCGGAAGCGCCTTTCCAGGGCGTGCTCCCGGTGGACGGAGCCATCCTGCCCCAGGTTCAGCAGTGGCAGCTCCAGGTGGAGGACCAACAGGGGCAGCGCTGGATCTCCTACGAGATGAGTGATCCGTCATGACACAACGACGTCCCAATACCATTTTTCCGTCGTGGTTACTGTGGGTAATCGGCCCCGTCACCGTGTTGGCCGCGGCGGTCATCGTCCTGGCCGTGGTGCTGGGCATCCAGGCCGGCCAGCGACAGATCGAAATTCAGCGGCGCCAGCAGGTGGGGATCGCCCTGCAGCGGGCGACCGATTACCGCACGGAAGGCAACCTGGAAGCCGCCCTGGCCGAGTACCAGCGGGTATTGATGCTGGATCCGGGCAACGCCGCCGCGGTGGCCGGCATCGAAAGCCTGTTGCAGATGGCCGGCGGCGGCCAGGGGGAAGCCGGCAGCACCCTGGCCGGCACGGCCCCCGTGACGTCCACCAATGGCACCGCTGCCCCCGCCAGCCCGGACCAGCCTCCCCAAGAGGCGGCCTGGACGGCTGCCCAGGATGCGTATACCCATGGCCGCTGGCAGGATGCCATTGACATCCTGCTGCGTCTCCAGGCGGAGGACCCGGCCTTCCAGCCCGAGCGGGTCCAGGAGATGCTCTTCAACGCCTACGTGAACCTGGCCGCAGAGAAGGATCAGGCTGGCCTTCTGGAGGAAGCCCTGGCCCTGGTGGACAAGGCCCTGGCCCTGCGCCCGACCGCGTCCGAACTCCGCGCTGCCCGCACCCAGGCCGCCCAATACCTGGATATGCTCAGTTACTACGGCGTGGACTGGGGCCGCACGGTCCAGATGTTAGAAGAGCTCTACCAGCGGGATCCCAGCTATCGAGATGTGGCGGAGCGACTGGTGACGGCCCGCTATGCCTACGGCGAGAGCCTGGCTGACGACGGCGCCTGGTGTCTGGCGGCGGAGGAATACACCGCGGCCATTGGGCTGGAGGTGCGGCCGGGCAGCATCGCCCGTCGGGACGAACTCCAGGCCCTGTGCGAAAATCCCCCCACCGCCGCCACCGTGGATCCTGGCGAAGGTACGGCCGCCCCCGGCCAGGCCACCCAGGCTGCAGAGACTTCCCCCGCCGCCATTGCCACCGACGCACCGGTGACGGGATCCACGTCGGCTGCGCCGGCAGGGGGAAGCCTGTCCGGTCGCCTGCTCTATTCCGCGGTGGATGCAGTGACCGGGCAGACTCACATCTATCTACAGCCCCTTGGCAGCGACGGTCCACCCACTATCCTGGTCAGCGACGGCCAGCAGCCGGCCCTCCGCCCCGACGGCCAGCGCCTGGTCTACCGCAACCTGCGAGACGACATGCGGGGCCTCACCGGCTATGACCCGGCCACGGGCCTGAGTCTCCGCTTCACCAAATTCGCCGAGGACAGCCTGCCAAGCTGGAATCGGGAGGGCAACCGCCTGGCCTTTGCCAGCAATCGGGAGGGAGATCGCCGCTGGCGGATCTACGTGATGTGGGCCGATGTGGACGCCGAGGCTACCTCCATGGGCTTCGGCGAGTCGCCCGATTGGTCGCCTGCAGGGGATCGGATTGTGTTCCGGGGCTGCGATGAGACAGGGAACCGCTGCGGGCTGTGGACCATGACAGGGACCGGGGCCGATCGCAAACCCCTGACCACGGTGCCGGCTGATACCCGGCCCGTCTGGGCGCCGGATGGCAGCTTCGTGGCCTTCATGAGCGATGGCCGGGATGGCAACTTCGACATCTATCGGGTGGATGCCAGCGGCGGCCAGGTGACCCGGCTGACCACGGAGGCGGCTGTGGATGTGTTGCCGGCGGTCAGCCCGGACGGACGCTGGGTGGCCTTCCTCAGCAATCGGAATGGCGCCTGGGCCATCTGGGCGGTGCCCAGCACCGGGGGCGATGCCCGCCTGCTGGCTCAAATCGAGGGGAACATCGATAACTGGCACGAGCAGGGCATTCAGTGGGTGCGTTAGATCCGGCACCCACAGCGCTCCCTGCCAGGGGATTCTCCCCAAAATGATGCGCACCGTTTTGTGAAATTGGCGCGTTTATGGCAAACTATGGGTTGGAGATAACGGGGAGTAGCGCAGTCTGGTAGCGCACAGCGTTTGGGACGCTGGGGTCGTAGGTTCGAATCCTATCTCCCCGACTTTTGCGGGTATAGCTTAATGGCAAAGCTCCTGCCTTCCAAGCAGAGGATGCGGGTTCGATTCCCGCTACCCGCTCACCTGGATCGGTAGCTCAACGGCAGAGCAGGGGGCTCATAACTCCTTGGTTACAGGTTCGAATCCTGTCCGATCCACTGGCCGCACTTCCTTCGCCTTTGATTGCCCCGCCCAGCGTAAAATACCCATCCACATCGTCATCCCTGGTAGGCGCAGCTCGTCGCTATCCCTTCATCCGCCTGGGGCGTGGCGGCAGCGGGCGGGCACGGAGGCCCGCCCCTACGGGAACGGGTGCCATGTCGTAGGCGGGGCGAATCATGATTCGCCCCTACATGCTGCGCAGCCGTCGCCCGTGCCTTCATCCGCCTGGGCGTGGCGGCAGCGGGCGGACACGAAGGTCCGCCCCGACGAAAACGGGCACCAGGTCGCAGGCGCAGCTGCGCTTCGTGGCCGTTCCTGCATCCCCTTCATCCGTCCAACAATTCCTGCAGCCGCTGGCGCGCCGTGTTGGGATCGGCCTTGCCCCGGGTTGCCCGCATGACCTGCCCCATGAAGAACCCGAAGAGCTTGGCCTCTCCGGCCCGATAGCGGGCGACTTCGGCCGCGTTGGCTTCCAGGATCTCCTGGATGGCCTGGTCGATGACGCTGGTGTCGCTGACCATGGCCAGCCCTTCCCGGGCCACAATGGCCTGGGGATCTTCGCCGGTCTCATACATGATCTGCAGAACTTTTTTGCCCGTGTTGGCGTTAATGGTTTTGTCATCCACCAGCTTGAGCAGGGCGGCCAGCTGGTGGGGCTGCACCTTCACATCGGCAATCTGGCGCAGGTCCTGGCCCTCGCCGTCCGCGTAGAGGAGGCGGAAGAACTCGCCGGTCATCCAGTTGGCCATGCGCTGGGGCTTGCCCGCTTCGGTGCCATAGGCCGCCACCGCCGCCTCGAAATAGTCGGCCACCAGCTTCTCGTCGGTGAGGATGCGGGCCTCTACCGGGCGAACGCCCCATTCCCGTTCATAGCGCGCCCGCTTGGCGTCGGGCAGCTCGGGCAGGGTGGCGGCGATCTCGGTCACCCATTCCCGGCTGACGGCCAGGGGCGGCAGGTCCGGCTCGGGGAAGTAGCGATAGTCGTGGGAGCTTTCTTTGCTTCGCTGCAGAACTGTGCGCTGTTGGGCTTCGTCCCAACCCATGTTGACCTGTTCCACGGTGCCGCCGGCCTCCAGCAGGGCAATCTGGCGGGCCATTTCGTAGGCAATGGCGTTGCGCACAGAGCGGAAGCTGTTCAGGTTCTTGACTTCCACCTTGGTGCCGTACTCCCCCCGGGCCTTCTGCTCCAGGGTGCGGACGCTGATGTTGGGCTCACAGCGCAGGGCTCCTTTTTCCATGTCGCCGCTGTTGACGCCCAGGTAGCGGAGGATGGTGCGCAGCTTGGTGAGATAGGCGTAGGCTTCCTCCGGGCTGTTGATGTCGGCTTCGGTCACGATCTCCAGCAGGGGGACGCCGGCCCGGTTCAGGTCCACCAGGGAGTAGCCGCCCACGTGGACGGAGCGGCCCGTGTCCTCCTCCAGGTGAGCCCGGCGGATGCGGATGCGCTTGGTGCTGCCGTCCTCCAGCTCGATCTCCAGCCAGCCGTTTTTGCAGAGGGGCAATTCGAACTGGCTGATCTGGTAGCCTTTGGGCAGGTCGGGGTACATGTAGTTCTTGCGGGCGAAGACGGCAGTTTCCGCGATCTCGCAGTTCAACGCCAGCCCGGTCTTGATGGTGGCCTCCACCGCGGCCCGGTTGATCACCGGCAGCGAGCCGGGCATACCCAGACAGACAGGGCAGACCCGGGTGTTGGGCGGCGCACCGGCGTAGTCGGTGCTGCAGCGGCAAAACATCTTGGAGCGGGTCAGCAGTTGGGCGTGGACTTCCATGCCGACCACCAGCTCATACCGGGCATGTTTCTCCATGGGAGTCGCAACGGTCATGGTCTACTCACTCGTTTTTGATTCGTCTCTATCGGCTTTGTCACCGTTTGGTTGCTTTACGTCGCCGCGTAGTCGCATCTGACAACGGGCTATTCCTGAAAGGCCCGGGCACCGACTGGCGTCAGGAAGTGGCCCCACCTATGATGATTCAGTCCATCGAGCTTTTCAGGGTACAATACCCGGGGCCATGGCCCCGGGCAGGGGCGCCGTCGGTGGCGTCTGCTTCGAGCCGGAAACCGGCCACCGCTGGCTCCGGTTTCCGGGGGACGGAGGGCCCCAAGGATCGCCGTTGTATGATACCGTTTTGACCAGGAAACGACAAACAAATCCCGCATGATGAATTTTTACAACCGGCTCAGCCGGTCCGAACGGCTCGTTCTGTGGGCCAGTGTCGCCACCGTGGCGGTTGTGCTCGTCCTGACCGGGCTGCACATAACCGGTATCTTTCCCAGACCCATGGCCACGCCGGCGGCTTCCATGCCCCCTTCCCCCAACGCGCCAGACCAGGGTCGCCAGGGGACGTTGATGCCCACCTTTACGCCCACCGCCGTACTTTCCACCGCTGTGGCGGCCGCAGCCGCGACCTCGACAGCCTCCCCGGTTGCGACGCAAGCGGCCACAGCGGCGATCCCGGTTGAACCGCCCGCCGAGCCAACGCCCACCCCTGCTCCCTCCTCGCCGCCTACGCCGACGCCCACTCCCGCCTCCCCGGCCGAGCGCCTGGCTGAAAGCCTGCGCCTTCACCGCTATGGGGACTACGCCGCGGCCCGGGCCCAGCTCTCCTCCCTGGCCGCCGAGATCACCGGGACCATCCGCCTGCAGGCTCGCTATCACCTGAGCAAGGCGTACCTGGCGGAGGGGTACTACCAGGAGGCCCTGGCGGCGTTGGACCAGCTGGATCAGGAGTTTGAATTGGCGCTGGCCAGCCAGGCATCCGCTGGCGTGGCAGGCCAGGAAGATCTGCGCCACAAGGCCGAATACTTGCGGGCCCAGGCCTATCAGGGGCTGGGCGACAATCCCCAGGCCATTGCGGCCTACCAGCGCTTCCTGGACGCCTACCCGGACGCGGTGGAGTGGATCGCTTCGGATCTGGCCCGGGCCTACCTGGCCGTGGGCAACCTGGCCGAGGCCGTGGCCACCTATCGCGGCGCAGCCGACACCGCGGCCCGGCGAGGGGATGTGGTTCACCAGGTGGGCCTGCTGGAATCGCTGGCCGCCGTCTACAGCGGGCAGGCCCGCCACCAGGAGGCGGCTGCCGTCTACGGCGACATCCTGGCCGTGGCTCGCAACGCGCCCTACCGGGCCCAGATCCAATACCAGGCTGGCCTGGCCCTGGCCAACGCCGGCGACGAGGCCGGCGCCATCCAGGCCTGGCAGGCAGCTACCCAGGAGGCGCCGGCCAGCCGCTATGCCTACTACGCCCTGGTGGAGCTGGTCAACCGGCAGGTGGACTTCGATCTGTACCTGCGGGGCTACATCGACCTTCAGGCCTCCTTGCTGGGGGAAAATGCCTGGCTGCCGGCGGTCAACGCCTTCCAGGCCTACCTGGAACAGGCGGGGCCGGACGGGGATCGGGCCGATCTGGCCTGGCTGGGGTTGGGACAGGCCTACCTGGGGCTGGGCAACTATGACGCTGCCATCCAGGCCCTGGACCACCTGCTGGCCAACTATCCGGCCTGCTCGTGCTACGGCCAGGCCTGGCTGGACAAAGCCCGCGCCCAGGCCGCAGCCGGCGACCGGGTGGAGGCCCGCCGCACCTATCGCACCTTCGCCCGGGAACACGCCGATCATGAGCTGGCGCCAGAGGCCCTCTGGCGCAGCGGCCTGCTGGCCCTGGAAGAGGGAAACCGGCTGGAAGCCGCGGTGGATTTCCTGGCCCTGGCCGACGGGTTTCCCGACAGTTCACGCGCGCCAGCGGGGCTCTACGCCATCGGCCTGGGAGCCTACCAGGAGGGGCTGTACGCCGAGAGCGTGGCCATGTTCCAGCGCCTGCAGCGGGACTATCCAGAGTATCGCTGGGACGCGGTGGCTTTCTGGCTGGGGCGGGCCCATCAGGCGGCCGGTAGCCAGGCAGAGGCCCACGCCGCCTGGCAAACCCTCCACGAGCGGGCGCCCGACATCTACTACGGCATCCTGGCCGGCGCGTCCCTGGCCCAGATCCCCCTGGCCGGCGGCGCTCTGCTGGACAACATGGATCACATTGCCGGCCCGGCCAGCACCCTGCCTGGGGATGATGGCAGCCAGGCCTTTGCCGAAGCGTGGCTGGCCCGCTGGCTGGGGGTGGAGCCGGCCAGCCTCAGCTCCCTGCCGGAGGAGGCCGCCCAGGATCCGGACCTGGCCCTGGGTCGGGTGTTGCTGGATCTGGACGAGCGCGCTGCCGCCCTGAGTGCCCTGGAGCGCTTCTACAACCGCCATCGGGACGATCCCCACGCGCTCTACGCCATGAGCCTGACCTTTGAAGCCCTGGGCACCTACCGGCTCAGCTTGATGGCCATGGCCCGGCTGCTGGAATTCAGCCCGGCCCGGTTGGTGGAAGATGCCCCCATTTTCCTGCAGCGACGGGCCTATCCCCAGCCCTTCCGGGAGTTGATCGCCCCGGAAGCCCAGGCCAACGGCCTGGACCCGTTGCTGCTCTACAGCCTGATCCGCCAGGAGAGCCTGTTTGAAGAGGGCGCCATCTCGGTGGCTGCGGCCCAGGGCCTGGCCCAGATCATCCCGGACACGGGCCACTGGATCGCCACCCAACTGGGCTTCCCCAACTATCGCAACGAACTGGTCTACCGTCCCCATATCAACGTCAAGTTTGGCGCCTACTACCTCCGCTGGGTGCAGGATTATCTCCAGGGCAATCCCATTTCCGCCCTGGTGGGCTACAACGCGGGTCCCTCCCGTTCGGCCCGCTGGCGGGAGGCCAGCGGTGCAGACGATGCCCTCTTCGTGGAGATGTTGACCCTCAGCGAGCCCCGGGTCTACGTCCAGGCGGTGGTGGCCAACCTGTACCACTACACCCGGCTCTACGGCGCCCAGGGGATGGCGGCTGCCCCTGGGCCGTAGACCTTCCACTATCAAACCTCGTGCAATTTGACCGCGCCACGGGCCTGGCAGATGTGATATGATGCCAATCAGGAGGAGACGGGCAGGGTTTCTGGCCCTGCCCGGGCAGATTGGCATCAATTGAGCAGAACCACCCACCTGGAGGAGAGGCCATGACCGAACTGCGCGAGTTCCCCAATCAGATCACCACCATCGAACGGTTCATCCTGGATCAGCAGCGGGGCTTTCCCGATGCCACGGGGACCCTGACCAACCTGCTGTATGACCTGGCCCTGGCTGCCAAGATCATCGCCAGCCGCACCACCCGGGCCGGCCTGGTGGACATTTTGGGCAGCACCGGGGAACAGAATGTCCAGGGAGAGGAAGTGCAGAAGCTGGACCGCTTCGCAGAGCGTACCATCTTCCGGCTGAACGACCACACCGGGCGCCTGGCCGTCATGGCCTCGGAGGAAGAGGCGGACATCATCCCTATCCCCGAACGTTTCAAAACCGGCAAATACGTGCTCCTCTACGACCCGCTGGACGGGTCTTCCAACATCGATTTCAACGTCAGCGTGGGCACTATCTTCGCCATCTACCGGCGCAAGAGCCAGGAAGGGCCGGGCACCCTGGAGGACTGCCTCCAGAAGGGGCGGGACCTGGTGGCCGCCGGCTACATCATCTACGGCTCCAGCACCATGATGGTCTATTCCACGGGTCAGGGGGTACACGGCTTCACCCTGGATCCCAGCATCGGCGAGTTTCTCCTCTCCCACCCCAACATCCGCATCCCGGCCCGGCCCAAGTACTACAGCGTGAATCAGGGCTACGAGCGCTACTGGTCGGAGGGGGTGCGCCGCTTTACCCGTTGGCTCCAGGGCGAGAACGAAGAAGGCAAAGAACTCTCCCTGCGCTACATCGGCTCCCTGGTGGCGGACTTCCACCGCAACCTGCTCACCGGCGGCATCTTCTACTATCCGGCCGATAGCAAAGATCCAGACAAACCCCATGGCAAGCTGCGCCTGCTCTACGAGGCGGCTCCCCTGGCCTTTCTGGCCGAACAGGCCGGCGGATACGCTTCTGACGGCCATCGGCCTATCCTGGACATCCAGCCCCAGGGCTTGCACCAGCGGACGCCCCTCTTCATCGGCAATCGCTCCCTGGTGGAGAAGGCGGAATACTTCATCCGCACCTACGATCAGGGATGAGGTCATGGCTCTGCTGCAAAAGGGTCAAATAGGACACTTACCCACGCAGATGAACGCTGATGAGGGCCACTCTCTCCTGCATTTCTTTGCGCCTTTGCACCTTTGCGCCTTTGCGTTCAAAAATCAAAAATGCCCTTTTTGCAGGGGAGTCGGTCATGGGTGCGCCAATAGAAACAGGTTGCGGCATGGTTACGCCGCAACCTGTTTGGACTTGCTTGGTCGTTGGGGATGCTTGTCCGGGGGTGCCTATTTCTTCCAGGTGTAGGTGCCGGTACGGCCGACCGGTAGCTGGGTCAGGTCAGTGGGGTTGCCGCTGTCCGCCGGCTGGAGGCCAGCTCGCTCGATGATGAGCCGGGCCAGCTCCGGGTCATAGGCCCGATCTTCCCGCTCCAGGGTCAGCTCGCCTTCGGGCGTGTAGTAGACCTGCAGCATGGCGTCTTCGTAGCGGGCGTCCGGGCGGCGGACCACAATGTCCAGCCGGTGGATGTGCCCCCAGTCCCAGACCTTTTTCAAGCCCCATGGCCGCAGCGGGTTGTAGATGACCAGGGCGTCCTCGGTTACTCGATAGGTTTCGTAAATGTCCAGCAGATCGCCGTAAATGAGGAGAATGCCCCAGAGGACAAAGGTCCAGGCGATGGCCTCGGCAAAGAAGACATGGGTCATGCCCATGCTGAAAGCCAGGGCCCCCGCGACCAGCATGGCTACCCCCATGGCCATGTTGCGTTGGGTGCCATAGAAGACAATGTCGCGGGACGCTTCCGGCTGGGCTTCCTCGCCTGCCGCAGTTTCTGCTTCTGCCACGACTTCCTCATCCCGGGCAGTGTCTGCGGACACCGCTGTGGAAGCCAGGGTTGCTTCGGCCACTTCCGCCATGGTACTCCTCCTCGCCGGTGATTGAGATCCGCTTCCGGATGCGCTGACGCCTTCTGGATGATACGCAATGAAAGCTGTACCGAATAAACGCTGTAATAGTATAGCCGCTTTCTCAAGCCTGCCCAAATTCCACTCGTGCAAAGATGCACAATGCCCCCGGCTCTATCGCTCGTTGCCGTCAGGCAGGAGGCGGTATCCCCGGCCGCGGATGGTGGTGAGAAAGCGGGGGCTGCTGGGGTCGGGCTCAATCTTCTGACGAAGCCGGCTGACCAGCTTCTCGATGCGGGCGTCGTCCACCTCGTCGATGTAGCTCTCTCCCCAGACGTGGGTCACGATCTGGTACTTATCCACGATCTTTTCCGCATTCTGGAAGAGCAACAACATCAACCGATATTCCAGGTTGGTGAGGGTCTCCACCGGCCGGTCGCCCAGGAATACTTCGCCCCGCTCTGCGTCCAGCCAGAGGCTGGTGGCGGAGGACCGTTCCTGGAGGACTTTGCGCTGGACAAAATCAGCCAGGAGTCGGCTGAAGAACTGATACTTCCCCTCCACCGGCAGCAGGATGTGACGCCGGGCCAGGTCGGCCAGGATGGCGGCGTTAGGCTCGTGGTCGGCCTGGAAGAGGCCCAGCATCTCCGCCTGTTCCTCCGGCGAGCGCTCATCCCAGATCTTGGCGCATTCCAGTTGCAGATCCTCGTTGCTGCGCATCTGCCGGGCCACCTGCCGATGGAGGGACCAGCGGTCGGCGGGGTTGGCCGGGTCGGCCTGCGCGGCCGGCAAGGCCGCATCCAGCAGGCGGCAGATGCCTTCCACCAGCGGCGGATGCCCGCCGGACCACTCGTAGATGAAGTCCAGGTCCGCCGCGATGAAGTCCGCCTCGAAGGCCTCCATGTACCGTCGGACCAGCCGTTCCACATCGCTGCGGGTCAGGGGAGCCAGGTGCCAGACCCGGGGCAGAAAGAGCTCACAGAACTCGGCACAGTGGTTTTCGCCCCGGAGCTGGATCAGGGGATTGCCCGTTGCCGTCACGTAGACCAGTTGGGGGCCGTGGCGATCTTTGAGCGCCCGCATGTTCAGGAAGACCCGGGAATCGATCTGGGAAAAGGGCTCGTCGAATTCGTCTAGGAAGAGGATGAGTCGGCCTGTGACGCTTTGCAGGGCTGCGGTGATCCCCCGGTTGAAGCTCAGGGGGATCTGGAAGTCGCTGGCTGGCGCCACCAGGGTTTCGTAGGCTTCCACCAGCTCCGGCAGGGATGCAAAGTGGGGTGAACTTTCCTGGAGGCAGCGCAAAACCAGTTCATAGAAGCCCTGGTCGCTCATCCCTAGCATCCGGTTACAGTCGATGTAGACGGGCAGGTAGGTCTGTCCCGCCTCTCCCAGCTCCTGGATCCAGACGTCGGGCTGGGCCAGCAGGCGAAGCAGGGCCGACTTGCCCACGTTGCTGAAGCCGACTACCTGGACGCACTGGGCGGCCACCAGGTACTGGATAATGTTGTGCACATCATGGCGGCGCATGTAGCCACCATCGGTCAAACGTAGCGTGTAGGGCATTCCTCCCCCCGGTGCAGTGCAATTCGGCAGTGAAATCCGGCGCGGTGAAATCCTGGGAGATGGCGACATCAGCCTGCCGGCTTAGCGAGCCGGCAAGGGCACGCAGACGGTGATGGCCGTGCCCTCGCCCGGGCTACTCTCCAGGCGTAGCTCGCCGCCCAGGAGCCGGGCCCGCTCGTTGAGGCCGACCAGGCCAAAGCGCCCCTCCGGGATCTCCGCCGGGTCGAATCCCTGGCCGTTGTCCTCGATGGCCAGGCTGACGCTGGCGGGCGTGAGGGTCAGGGTGAGGCGGACGTGGCAGGCCCCGGCGTGGCGCTGGATGTTGTTCAACGCCTCCTGGGCCATGCGGTAGAGCCCCACCTCCAGGTGAACCGGCAGTGGACGGTCGTCGCCCACCAGTACAAAGTCGCAGTCCACCTCTGGGCCCAGGGCGCTCTCCTGGATCAGGTGGGCGATGGCCTGGGCCAGGGTACGCCCCTGGAGCGGCGCCGCGCGCAGGTCCAGCACCGAGCGGCGCGCTTCCTCCAGATTGTGGCGGGCCATTTGCAGCGCCTTCTGGACACAGCGTTGGACCTGTTGCAGCGCTGCGTCCTGGCGGTCGGCCCGTTCCAGCAGGGCGTCGGCTGTTTCCAGCTGAAGGGCGATGGCCGACAGTCCCTGGGCCAGGGTGTCGTGGATCTCCCGGGCCAGGCGGTTGCGTTCTTCCACTGCGCCCAATTGGGTGCTGCGGGCGAAAAGATGAGCCCGGGCGATGGCGATGCTGAGCATGTCCCCCACGGTGTACAACAGGCGCAGATCGTCCGCAGAGAGCTTTCGCCAGTCTGTGCTGGCCACGTTGAGCACCCCCAGCCGGGTCTCCTGGGCATAGAGGGGGATGCTGGCATGGAAGCGCAGGCCATCGGTGCCGGCCATAAGCTTTTTCAGGCGGCTGCAGGTGATGATGTTCACGTTGGCTGCGCCCTCCAGGTCTCCCGCCAGGTAGGTGTCCAGGCAGTAGCAGCCACCGGCCATCCGCTCCGGCTCATGGGCCAGGCCTGGGGGCAAGTTGTGGGTGGCTGCCAGATAGGTGTTGCCGGTTTCCGGATGCACCAGGAAGACCCAGCCGGTGCGCAACCCGAACAGCTCGGCCACCAGGCCCAGCACCACCTGCAGGGCCCGGTCCAGGTCTACTTCCCGGTTCAGGGCCTGGGCGATGTGGTTGAGGATGGAGAGCTCCCGATGATGTTGTTGGAGCTGCTGCTGTTCGTTCATGGGCAGGTGTTCCGGCATTTCTGTTCCGGGTGGCGGCTCATGGGCCGCGGAGCCTGTGGGCACTGGCGCCACCACCTTCCGTCCGAGGGGCTGTCATTGTTTCCCGGGCGCCAACGGCCGCCTTGGTGGGTAGTATATCATACCCGCCGCCCCAGGTAGAGGCGCTCAGCTGCCCGGGCGGCCTTCCAATGGGAGAATTCATACATTTTTCTGATATTCTGCTAGCGTTCCACAAACATCCCGCTGCCATACTGGAAAGCAGAATCGGTGTAGGAGCCAGGCAGGCCCTGCACGCGTTCGTATGTGTTGGTTGGTGTTGACCAATTAGCACAGAAGGAGGCAGGCTATGTACTGGGTAACGGGTATTCTTGGCTTGTTGCTCGCGGTTGCGCCTTTTGCGTTGGGCTATCGGGAACATCCCGGTGCCATGTGGACCAGCGTGGTCCTGGGCGTGATTGTACTGTTGGCCTCCCTGTATGAAGCCATCGACAAAGAAAAGGCCAAGTGGGAGTATTGGGTCGCTGGCGTAGCGGGCCTGTTGGCCATCATCGCTCCCTTTGCGTTGGGCTTCAGCGCCATGACCTCGGCCCTGTGGACCACGGTGATCCTGGGCGCGATCCTGTTGATCCTGGCCGGTTATGAGCTGTTCTACGTGGAGCGATCCCAGAAGCATCAATCTTAATGCCCACCCGGCTGGCGTTGGGCGGCAACTGACGCCAGCCCACCTCTTTCGACGCAGTTTTCGACGCGAGAAGCCCTGACCGCTTGCCCTAGGAGGGCGGGGTCAGGGTTTCTTTTTGGCGGCTCTCATTTGCCAGATGGTCTCTTTCGCCGTATTGTTATACTATCTTTGCACCTTTTCAATTTACAGACGCAATCCACAATGGCCGTCCCGTCGCAGGCGCAGCTCGTAACTGCGCAGCCGTCGCTGTCCCTTCACCCGTCGGGATGTGGCGACGGCGGGCGGGCACGGGGGCCCGCCCCTACGGCAAACCGGTACCCTTGCGCGGGGGGTGACACCGGGCGGGGCAAGCCCCGCCCCTACGGGAACGGGCATCCCGTCGTAGGCGCAGCTCGTAGCTGCGAGGTGTCGCTGTCCCTTCACCCGTCGGGATGTGGCGACGGCGGGCGGGCACGGGGGCCCGCCCCTACGGCAAACCGGTACCCTTGCGCGGGGGGTGACACCGGGCGGGGTAAGCCCCGCCCCTACGGGAACGGGCATCTCGCCGTAGGCGCAGCTCGTAGCTGGGCAGGCGTCGCCATTCCTTCACCTGCCGGGATGGGGCGACGGCGGGCAGGCGGGGAGACCCGCTCCCGCGGGAACAGGGGTCCTGCCGAGCACCGCCGTGGATAGTTGTGAAATCTGTGGATCGAATCTGTAAAGATGGGGCGGGAAGTCATCTGTGAAATCTGTGGCTAAAAAAAGATACGCCTGTGGTTTCTGCAATGAAATCGGGCATTGACATCGATCATGAATCTGGCAGAGCTGCTGAGCCAACAGGCTCGACATCGCCCACAAGCCATCGCCCTGTTGGATCTCACCCGTGGCAGGCTCCGCCAGGTCCGCTTTGCCCAGCTGGATGAATGGGGACGCCGGGGCGCGTCCCTGCTGGCCCGGGAAGGGCTGCAGGCCGGAGATGTGATCCTCATCTTTCATCCCCTGGGCGTGGAGCTGTACGCCGCCTTGGCCGCGGTCTTGCGGATGGGCCTGGTGGCCATGTTTGTGGATCCAGCCCAGGGCACCGAGCACATCGCCCGCTGCTGTCAGCTCCTCCCGCCCAAGGCCCTGTTGGCCACGCCCAAGGCCCACCTCCTGCGGCTGACGACGCCGGCCCTGCGACGTATCCCCGTCAAGTTCGCCACCGGCCTGGGCGCCCCGGGAGCCATCCCCTGGCGGCGCTGGCGTTCCTGTGCCCCTTCGTCCTGGATGGCCCCCTGTTCGCCAGATACGCCCGCCCTGGTGACCTTCACCAGCGGGACCACCGGCCAGCCCAAGGCCACCGTGCGCACCCATGGAATCCTGCTACAGCAGCACCTGGCCCTGGAGAGAACTCTGGGCCTGACGCCCGACGACCGGGTATTGACCACGCTGCCCCTCTTCGTGCTGTCGCACCTGGCTGCCGGCGCTTCGACCCTCCTGCCCCGGGTCAACCTGCGCAGCCCAGGGCGCGTGGACGGCCCGGGCCTGGTAGCCCAGATGGAGCGCCACAGGGTCACCTGCCTGGAGGGATCCCCCACCCTGGTGGATGGGGTGGTCCGCGCCTGTGAGGCCCAGGGGCGCATCCTGCCTGGCCTCACCCGGGTCTTCAGCGGCGGCGCTCCGGTTTTCCCTCAACTCATGGCCCGGGTCCAGGCGGTAGCGCCCCAGGCCACGGTGACCGCGGTCTACGGCGCCACCGAGGCCGAGCCCATCGCCGCAATCCACTACCACGAGCTGGACGAAGACGATATTCACCAGATGCAGGCCGGGGCCGGCCTGTTGGCAGGCCGCCCGGTTCCAGAGATTTGTGTGCGCATCCTCCCGGATCGATGGGGCACTCCCTGGGGTAGCCTCAGCCCGGCGGAATTCGAGGAGCTGACCCTGCCGCCGGGCGTCCCGGGCGAAATTGTGGTCAGCGGCCGCTATGTCTTGACCGGCTACCTCCATGGCCAGGGGGATGCGGAGACCAAGATCCGGGTAGGCGAGACCATCTGGCACCGGACGGGGGATGCGGGCTATCTGGACCATGAAGGGCGCCTCTGGCTGTTGGGCCGATGCGCGGCCCGGGTGGCCGATGCCCGGGGTGTCCTTTATCCCCTGTCGGTGGAGGCCCCAGCCCAGGCCTTTCCCCAGGTCCGTCGGGCGGCGCTGGTTGCCCATGCGGGCCAGCGTCTGCTGGCTTTGGAGCTGGACGGCCCACCGACCCCGACCCTGTTGCAACAGATCCACGCCCAGGTAGGTCGGGATCGGATCGACAAGATCTGGGTTTTGCCCCGGCTGCCGGTGGATCGACGCCACAACGCCAAGATCGACTACGGCGAATTGCGGCAGTTGTTGATTGCCAACCAGAAAACCGCCGCCCCTTCGTAGGCGCAGCGCGTCGCTGCGCTTTGTCGCCCCCTTTCATTCCCACGGATCCGGCGACACCGGGTGGGCACGAAGGGCCGCCCCCGGTGAACCGCTGCCCTTTCGTGAACTGGCAAAGCCGTGTGGCCAGAGACCGCACCTGCCGAAATCGGTGCCCTTCCGGGCCTGGCAACGCCGGGTGGGCTGCCAGCCAGCCCCTACGGCTGGCTGCGACGTACCCAGGGGCCTGCCTCCTGGGCCGCCAGGAAAGCCAGCTCGCTCACGGTGGGGTGGGCGCCGGCAACCTCGGCCAGTTGCTCCACCGTCGCCCCCCAGGCGATGGCCAGGGCCACTGGGGCCAGCACGTCGGCCGCGTGGGGGCCCACCGCCACACCGCCCACCACCCGGCGGTCGTGTTTGTCGTAGGCCAGCTCTACGAAGCCGTCGCCCTCGGCCAGCAGATGCCCCTTCAGGCCCGCGGTGAAGGGCAACCGTACCGTCAGGAGCTGGTTGCTGGCTGTCTGAAGGGTGCCCACCTGGGCCACCTGGGGTTCGCAGTAAACCGCATGGACGACCGTCTCTGGCCGGAAGGGAGGCGTGGGGAGGCCCAGGGCATGTCGAGCCGCGATACGGGCCTGGGCCGTGGCCCGGTTGGCCAGCATGGGCGCGCCCGTGGCATCGCCCACCGCGTAGATGCCCGGTACCCTGGTCTGGCCGTAGGCGTCGGTCTCCAGTCCACCGCCCGGGCCTGGGGAAAGCCCCGCCGCGTCCAGGGCCAGGCGCGCCAGGTCGGGCGTGCGGCCGATGGCCAGGAAGGCCATGCTGCCGGTATGGCGGCCCCCATCCCGGGTGATCACTGTGATGCCGGCCTCGTTTCGTTCAATGGCTGTGGCGGGCTGACCAATGGCCAGGTCCACCCCGCGGCGGGCCATGACATCTGCCAGGAAGCGGCCCACATCAGGCGCAAAGCGGGGCAGGATGCCGGCCTGATCCAGGACCCAGGTCACCCGAAGGCCCAGGCGGTTGAAGAGATAGGCGAACTCGGTGCCGGTGGCGCCGCCGCCGACCACCACCACGTCCGGCGGCAGTTGGGCCAGATGGCTGGCAAAGCGGGGCGCGAGGATCCGCTCCCCGTCGGGCTGCATCCCCGGCGGAAAGCGAGGCACCGATCCGGTGGCGACGATGACGGCATCGGCGTGGACGGTGTGGGTGAAATCCTGGGCTTGCACTGTGAGGGAATGGGGGCCGCTGAAGGCCGCGACACCGTTGAGCAGCTCCACGCCCAGCCGGCGCAGGCTGGCCGCCTGCTGCTCGTTCCACGCGGCTGTGACAGCGCGGATGCGGGCCAACACGGCCTGGGGATCGGGCCGGGCGCCCGTCACCACTGTACCCAGTTGGGCGGCCTCCTGGAACAGGCCGTAGGTGTCTGCCGCCGTCAGCCAGACCTTGCTGGGCGTCAGGCTGTGCCAGCCGGCGCGACCGCCCACAGGGCCTTCGCCGATCAGGGTGACCTGGGCGCCGGCCCGGGCGGCAACTGTGGCCGCTTCGATGCCGGCCGGCCCATTGCCGATGATGGCGATCCGTTGGGTCATCTGTATGCTCCTCTGGCGTGGCATGGATTCGTCTGATGAATTCCGGCAGACGTGGGGTCTATGTCCTCGTGTGGCGGTGGCACGGGCACCCCTGTCCCGCCGGAAAGCTGATCCCTGGGGCGAATGAATGCCCGACTGTACTGGCCCGGGGATCAGGCCTATAATGGGGTACATTACCACCACTCTGCCGGGAAGTCGAGTGAAAGGCGTCCCATTTGGGGCGGGACCATGGTCTGGCAACGGTGGCCCAGGAAATGGGCGCCCAACGAATAAGCCAGCTTTTGCAGGGGAGAAGGATAAGCCATGGATGCCAGCGAGCAGGTGCAGGAACAACAACTGGTGGCGCGGGCCCAGCAGGGCGATCCGGCTGCCCTGGCCGCCATCGTGGAGGCTCACCAGCAGCGGATCTACCACGTGGCCCTGCGCATGTGTGGCAACCCCCAGGATGCCGAAGAGACGTTGCAGGAGACGTTCCTGAAGGCCATCCAGGCTTTGCCCCGCTTCGAAGGGCGCTCTCGTCTTTCCACCTGGCTCTACCGAATCGCCTCGAACCTCTGCCTGATGCAGCGCCGGCGGGACGCGGCGGAGCCCCTGCACTTTTCGGTGGACGTCGCGGCCGATGGCTCGGATGGCGAAGCAGAAGATCTCTTTCCGCCCACGTTGGTGGACTGGTCGTACGATCCCGACGCCCTCCTGCTGGATGCCGAGCTGCGTCAGGTGATGGAAGAGGCCATCGGCCAGCTTCCGCCCAAGCTGCGGTTGGTCTTCATCTGGCGAGATCTGGAAGGGCTGTCCACCGGGGAGGTGGCGGAGGTGTTAGGCATCTCGGAGAGCGCAGTGAAGGTCCGATTACATCGGGCCCGCCTGCAGCTGCGGGAGCGTCTGTCGGCGTATTTCGCCGAACGGCCCCAGAAAGGAGACACCCATGGATGAGCGTCGCTGTCGGCAATGGCTGGGCGAACTGTCCGCTTACCTGGACGGGGAGTTGGCGCAGGAGCTCTGCGCGGAACTGGAACGGCATCTGCAAGATTGCCCCGACTGTCAGGTGGTGGTGGATACCCTGGCCCGCACCGTTACCCTGTATCGAGTCCTGCCGGCCCCTGGTCTGCCTGATGGAGCCCGGCAACGCCTCTTCCATCGACTGCATCTGGACAGCCTGGGCGATTGAGCCTGGCGGGTGCACCCGGTCCATCGGCTCATCTGCCTGACGGCCCCCTTTGTCGCTGCCTTCTGACATTTTCATCCCCAAGGCCCCGGCCGATGTAACCTTTGACGACTATTTGCATCTAAATCAGAAGAAGGGTGCCCCATCCTGGGGCGCGCCAGATAACCGTTGGCGGTGAATCGGCTGGCCATGGAAACAGCAAGCCTGCCCGGTTCGAATGCCGACCCAAGCATGAGACTACATGAGATCATCAGAGACGAAGGAGAAGATCATGGCGTTACTGAATGAAGACATCCAGGAGCAGGTTCGCAAGGAATTCGAACAGTTGGAGGGAAAGGTCAAGCTGGTCGTCTTTACCCAGGAAGTGGAATGCCAGTATTGCCAGGAAACCCGGGAGCTGGTGGAGGAAGTGGCCGCCCTGTCCGACAAGTTGACGGTGGAGGTCTACGACTTCGTCGCCGACAAGGAGCAGGCCGAAGCCTACGGCATCGACAAAATCCCGGCGGTGGCCATCCTGGCCGATGGGGACACCCCCAAGGATTACGGGATCCGCTTCTATGGCATCCCGTCTGGCTATGAGTTCAGCACCCTGATCGAGGACATCGTCATGGTTTCCCGGCGGGAGTCGGGGCTGAGCGAGGCCACCCGGCAGAAATTGGCCCAGCTGACGGAACCCCTGCACCTGCAGGTCTTCGTGACGCCTACCTGCCCCTACTGCCCCCGGGCCGTTCGCCTGGCCCACATGATGGCCCTGGAGAGCGACCTGGTCAAGGCGGACATGGTGGAGGCCATCGAGTTCCCCCACCTGTCGGCCCGTTACAATGTCATGGGCGTGCCCCGCACGGTGATCAACGACAAGGAGTTCATCGAAGGCGCCGTGCCCGAGGCCATGCTCATGGCCCGGATTCAAGAGGCGGTCAATTAGCACGGGCTGGTGTCAATAGGCCAGGGGAGCTGAGGGGGCGTAGTACGGGTTTCCACCTGCGCCACTATCTTTGCAGAGCCGCACGGTGGTGCCCGGAAGGGCGCCCGTTCCCGTAGGGGCGGGCCGCCGTGCCCGCCCGCTGTCGAACCAGCCACCCACGGCGGGCCAGAGACCCGCCCTACGCACGTGTTGCACCCAATCCGGACAGGTGCAGGGACGGCAACGGCTGCGCAGCGACTGGGTCGGCATCCTCAGAGGCCGACTCCGCGTGGCGGTGGTGATTCCTTTGAGGAGTGCGCATCCTCAGATGCGCACTCGCCCTACGCGGCGTTGTCTGTGTAATCCGTGTTATCTGTGCAATCTGTGGCTGAAAATAAAGTGCAAAGATAGTGAGTGCATCGACCCCTCTGATTTCCGGTGAATTTACGCTTCCTGGGACGAGACAGCCGCGCCGGTCAGGGTCGCCAGCAACTGTTGGGCCGCGCTGTAGGGATCCTGGCGGCGCTGGCGTACCGTGTCCACCAGATCTTGCAGCGCCTGGGCAGGGAGCTCCCGGGCCATCCGTTGCGCCAGGGTGGCGCGTACGATATTTTCCAGGCTGTGGGCGATGCGCGCCCGTTCTCGTACATCCAGCTCGCCGCTCTCCTGCAGCCAGTCGCGGTGGGCCTCGATCCGGCCGCACAGCGCCTCCACGCCGTGGCCGGTCGTGGCCACCGTCTTCAGCACCGTGACCGTCCAGCCCGCCTGTGGCGAAGGGGATGAAGCCGCGGGGAGCTCCATGGAGAGCAGATGGCCGTGGTGGCGCACCGTGCGGGTGCCGCCACGGCCCATCTCCAGCATGGCCTCCAGGGCCTTGACGGTGCGGTCGGTTCCCGGCAGGTCGGCCTTGTTCACCACCAGGATGTCCCCAATTTCCAGGATGCCGGCCTTGATGGCCTGCACCTCATCGCCCAGGCCGGGGGCTTCCACCACCACGGTAGTGTGGGCCGTGGTGGCGATTTCCACCTCCGCCTGGCCCACGCCCACCGTCTCCACCACGATGCGGTCGAAGCCAGCGGCGTCCAGCAGCGTGATCACGTCGCCGGTGGTCTTGCTCAGACCACCCAGGTTGCCCCGGGTGGCCATGCTACGGATGAACACCCCGGGGTCGCCGCTGAGGGCGCGCATCCGTACCCGGTCCCCCAGGAGGGCGCCGCCGCTGAAGGGGCTGGTGGGGTCTACGGCTACCACGGCCACGGTCAGGCCCCGGGCCCGATAGGCCTGGACCAGGGCGGTCACCAGGGTGGATTTTCCCGTGCCCGGGGCGCCAGTGATGCCGATGAGGTGGGCGTGGCCCGTGTGGGGAAAAAGGGCCTGGAGGAGGGCCTGGGCATCTGGCGCTTCATCTTCGATGCGGCTGATGGCCCGGGCCAGGAGGAGGCGATTCCCCTGGCGTATTCCTGCCACCAGCGTGGCCACATCCGGGGAGGGGCGCGCTTTGACGGGGGCCATCTAGGCGGCCACCTGGCCCACGGCCTGGTGAATGAAGTCCACAATGGCCTGGGTGGGTGTGCCCGGGCCGAAGACGGCGCTGACGCCGGCAGCGCGCAGCTTTTCCACGTCCTCCTCGGGAATGATGCCCCCCACCAGCACCACCACGTCTTCCTGCCCCTGGGCCCGGAGCAGTTCCACCACCTTGGGGCAGAGGGTCATGTGGGCGCCGCTGAGGATGCTCAGCCCCACCACATCCACATCTTCCTGCAGGGCTGCTTCCGCGATCATCTGGGGGGTCTGGCGAATGCCGGTGTAGATGACCTCAAAACCGGCATCCCGCAGGGCGCGGGCGATCACCTTCGCGCCCCGATCGTGGCCGTCCAGCCCCGGTTTGGCTACCAGTACTCGGATCTTCCGCTCCACCATGGGTTTGCTCCTGAATCGTGTCTTTCATGTCCCATTCGTCCGTCCATGGGCCGGTACAGCCTGGCAAAACCATCGTCGCGTTTTTGCCGGGGGCTGCCCGGGCCGACGGGCGTATCTGGGAATGCCATTGTACCATCGGTTGGCGTCCGGCGCATCACCGCGCGCGGCCATTGGGCGATCCTGGCAGGTCACTTTTGTGCTGGTTGATGATTGGCGTAATTTGGTTTAGTATATAGACGCATCTAACCTGCCTCTGTTCATCCAGCATCTACTCGAGAGGCCGCCATGAAAACCATTGCCATGATTCTGGCGGGGGGTGAGGGAACCCGCCTGACCGTTCTGTCGGAGGCACGTGCCAAGCCGGCTGTGCCCTTCGCGGGCAAGTTCCGGATTATCGACTTCCCCCTCAGCAACTGCGTCAACAGCGGGATCTATACGGTGGGCGTGTTGACCCAGTACCGCCCCCACAGCCTGAATGAACACATCGGCATCGGTAAACCCTGGGATCTGGACCGCAGCCGTGGGGGGGTACGTCTGCTGCAGCCTTACCAGCGGCGCCGTGGCCAGCAATGGTATGCGGGCACCGCCGATGCCATCTACCAGAACATGGACTACATCTGGGAACACCGGGCCGACACCGTCCTGATCCTCTCCGGCGATCACATCTACAAGATGAATTACATGCCCATGATCGAATACCACTGGGCTGTGGGCGCAGACTTGACCATCGCCGTGATGCCGGTTCCCATCGAAGAGGCCCACCGCTTTGGCATCATGCAGACCGACGACGAGCAACGCATCATTCAGTTCTACGAAAAACCCAAAGAGCGGGATAAAGGCAACCTGGCCTCCATGGGCATCTATGTGTTCAACGCCCACACCCTGGAAAGACGCCTGAGCGAAGGGGGGCCGGAAAACCCCCGCATCGACTTCGGCAAAGATGTGATTCCGGCCATGATCGCAGAAGGTGACCGGGTCTTCGCCTACCGGTATGAAGGTTATTGGGTGGACGTGGGTACGGTGGATTCCTACTGGGCCACCAACCTGGATCTGCTCAAGCCCGAACCAGCGTTGGATCTCTACACCGACAAATGGCCCATCCACACCAAATCCGAAGAGCGCCCAGCCGCCAAATTCGGCCCCCAGTCCAAGGTGGTCAGCAGCATGATCTCCAACGGCTGTGTCATCCGCGGGCTGGTGGTCAACAGCGTCCTCAGCCCGGGGGTCTACGTCAGCCCTGGCGCCGTGGTCAAGGACAGCGTGGTCATGAACGACACCTGGATTGGTCCCGGCGCCCGGCTGGAGAAGGTGGTGGTGGACAAACAGGTGATGATCGGTGCCGGCGCCGTGGTGGGCACCGGGGATGAGTCGGTGCCCAACGAACAGATGCCCGACAAGCTCTACACCGGCATTTCGGTCATCGGCAAGGGCGCCTATATCCCCGACGGAGCCCAGATCGGGCGCAATGTGTTGATCAATAGCAACCGAGACGAAAAAGACTTCCCGGCGGACGGCATCGTCGCGGATGGGAAGACCATTTAGCCGACTCCATCGCGAGGTGTACCATGACCCGAGCCTTTGCCATGATCATGGCCGGCGGTTCCAGCGAAAGCCTGAGCGTGCTGACGGAAGTCCGGGCGGAACCGGCTGTGCCCTTCGGCGGTAAGTTTCGCCTGATCGACTTCCCCCTGAGCAACTGTGTCAACAGCGACATCTACAATGTGGCCGTCCTCACCCAATATCGTCCCCGTAGCCTGAACGATCACATCGGCATCGGCAAGCCCTGGGACCTGGACCGGGCCACCGGCGGCGTGCGCCTGCTCCAGCCCTATCGGGGCGGCCCCTATGGGGACTGGCAACAGGGCACCGCGGACGCGGTGCGCCGCAACCTGGACTTCGTGCAGCTCCAGCAGGAAGAGCATGTCCTGATCCTGGCCGGGGATCACATCTACCTCATGGACTACCGGCCCATGCTCTACCAGCACATCCAGAGCAACGCCGACCTGACCGTGGCCGTGCGGCGGGTCAACCCCTACGAAACCCACCGCTTTGGCATTGTCTCTGTGGGAGCCGAAAATCGCATCGTTGAATTTCAAGAGAAGCCCAAGCGCTCCCGGGAGACCCTGGCTTCCATGGGGATCTACATCTTCCGCAAAGAGGTGCTGGTGGAGGTGCTGGAGAACAGCGACTACATCGACTTCGGCAGCCACGTGTTGCCGGGCATGTTGCAAGCTTCCTACGCCATCCACGCCTACACCTTCCCCGGCTACTGGGCCGACGTGGGCACGATCCAGGCCTACTGGGAAGCCAACATGAGCCTGCTGGCCGAAAACCCGGCCCTGGATCTCTACGACCCAGAGTGGGTGGTCCACACCCGCAGCGAGGAGCGGGCGCCGGTGAAGATCGGCCCCAACGCCCAGGTCAACGGCAATCTCCTCTCCAACGGCTGCCGGGTGGACGGTCTGGTGGAGCGGAGCGTGCTCTCCCCCGGCGTCTACGTGGCGGAAGGCGCCGTGGTGCGAGACAGCATCATCCTGAACGACACGGTCATCGAAGCAGGCGCGGTGGTGGATCGGGCCATCATCGACAAAGGGGTGGTGGTGGGGGCCGGCGCCCGGGTGGGCGACGGCGACGACAACACCCCCAACGAGGCCATGCCCCAGCAGATCAACACCGGGCTCACCCTGGTGGGCAAGCAGTCGGTCATCCCTCCAAACCTGGTCATCGGCCGCAACGTGGTGGTCCACGCCTACAGCGACGCCAAGGCCTTCGGCAAGCGCAAAAAGGTCCCCAGCGGCGCCGACATTGGCAAGAACCTGCGCTGACCGCCGCTCTGGCTTGAAAATAGGGATGGGGAAGCGAACCCCGCTTCCCCATTTTGCTTTGGCTCATCTACCACGGCTGTGCGCTGCCTGCCCTGGTTTCGCAGGAAACCAAACAGGTTCGCACACATCGGGGAGATGCGCCTTTGCGTTTCTGGTCTTCTCGCTGGATTCCCCGGGCAGATGTTCCGCGTCCAGGCGCTGTCAACCGCCGGCGGCCTTGGCCTGATAGCCCA
>NZ_VIGC02000020.1 GCF_006569185.2 Litorilinea aerophila
TCGTCATCTGACCCCTCTGTCTGAGGTGCAACAGCGCATCCTCGCCTTGTTGGACTTCTCGACAGAGATCTACGCCAGGCTCTGCGCCGATTCCGTCAAACCATCCTAAGAATGAGCGAACCATAGGGTCTCTGGTATAGCCCGGCGGAAGTAGACCCATGGAGCCTGAGTAATGTGTGGTACGCAGGTCACGCATCCTTGCGTGACAGAGGTGCAGGCACCCCTGTTCGGTCTCCCGGCCGGACCTACGATGTGGTAGTAGCAAGCAGCGTCCCTACGATGGCCCGGCTCGTCCACAGGCCGGGAAGCAACCCGGGCAGGGTCCTCTAACCGGCGAAAGTGAAATACATCCAGGATCCCTCAACAGCTTGACGCCGCCACTAAGCGGCATTAAACTGACCACGCCAGACCCAAATCGACCAGGAAGGAAGATCGTCATGAACGTAGCCATTGTCCCCGGGCCGACCTACAGCGAAATGCAGAACCCGCTGCTCCTGCCGCCGGCGCTGCGGGCTGCAGCCAACCAGGCCCGGCAGGATGAGCTCAACCCCCTCAACCTCTTCAACATCAACTGGAAGCAGACCGGAGATGCCGTGGACCGCATCGTCCTGCCCCGGGAGCTGACCGGCGTGCGGGCCAACATCATCGTCCTGCGGGGTCGCTCCTTCCCCAGCGGCAGCATGAAGGTGGGACCGGCCTACGCCACCCTGGCCGAGGAGGAGGCCCTGAACGGCTTGCGCCCGGGCCAGAAGACAGTCATCGGCCCCAGCACGGGCAACTTCGGCATCGGCACCGCGTATGTGAGCCAGCTCAAGGGCTACCGGGCGGTGGTGGTCATGCCGGACAACATGAGCAAGGAGCGCTACGAGCGCATCCGCAAGTACGGCGGCGACCTGGACCTGACCCCCGGCACTGAGTCGGATGTGATCCTGACCCTGGAGCGGACCCACAGCGAGTACGTGAGCAAGCCGGATCGGTACGTGGTCCTGGCCCAGTTCGAGCTTCTGCCCAACTATCGCTTCCACCGCCACGTCACCGGCGATGCCGTGGTGAAAGCTGCCCGGGACCTGGGCAACGGCCGGGTGGCCGCTTTCGTCAGCGCACCGGGCAGCGCGGGCACCCTGGCCGCCGGCGACTACGTCAAAAGCCTGTGGCCGGACAGCAAAGTGGTGGCCCTGGAGCCCCGGGAGTGCAGCACCCTCTACGACGGTGGCCAGGGGCAGCACCGCATCGAGGGCATCGGCGATAAGATGGTCACCCTGATCCACAACGTCTTCAACACCGACCTGCTCATGCTGGTCCACGATGAAGACACCGTGCGGGGCATGGAGGTCATCCAGTCCGGTACCCGGGTGCTGGTGGAGCGGCTGGGCGTGCCCGAGGAGGCAGCCCGCGGCCTGGTGGATCAATTTGGCCCCAGCGGCATCTGCAACATCATTGGCGCCATCAAGACGGCCCGCTACCTGGATCTGGGGCCCCAGGAGAACGTGGTCACCATCGCCACCGACGGCTATGACCGCTATCCCTCGGTGCAGGAAGCCCTCTACGCCCGCAACGGCGGCAAGCCCGACGACGACCAGCTGGAGCTGTGGGCCAAGGCAGCGTTCCTGGGTGCCAGCCTGGGTGAGATCGTGGACCTCAACCGACCGGGTCAGCATGCCCGCCTCCAGGAGATGAAGGAAGCCCTCTGGACCCGCTTCGGCTACGAGCCGGACTACATCCGCCGCATGGCCAGCCAGGAATTCTGGGACGAGGAGTATCAAAAGATCCGGGAGATCGACCCCCTCATCGCCCAGGTGCGGGGGGCGCTGCCGGCGGTGGACCGCTGAGCCCGCCCCAGGCGCGACGGACCACAGACGAATCACCCCATGAAAGGACGGAAAGATGGATGTTGCCATCATGTTGGAAGGCCAGAACGGCCTGAACTGGACCCGTTTTCAGCGCATCGCCCGCGCTGTGGAGGAGTTGGGTTTTGCCGGCCTCTACCGTTCCGACCACTTCACCAATCCCCAGCCGCCGGATCTGGATTCCCTGGAACTGTGGGTTTCCCTGACCTGGCTGGCCAGCCACACCTCCCGCATCCAGTTCGGCCCCCTGGTGTCGCCCGTTTCATTCCGGCATCCGGTCTTCACGGCGCGCATGGCCAAAGATGTGGACGACCTCTCGAGCGGGCGTCTCACCCTGGGCGTCGGGGCCGGCTGGCAGGAGCGGGAACATGCCAACTTCGGCTTCGATCTGTTGGATATGCCGGCCCGTTTCGCCCGCTTTGAAGAGGGACTGGAGGTGATCACTCGCCTGCTGCGCAGCGACCAGCCGGTGAGCTTCCAGGGCGATTTTTACCGGCTCCAGGATGCCATCCTCCTGCCCCGGCCCCAACGGCCCGGCGGGCCGCCCCTGCTCATTGGCGGCAACGGCCGGCAGCGAACGCTCCCCCTGGTGGCCCGCTACGCGGATGAGTGGAACGGCGTCTTCCTGACGGCGGAGCGCTATGCCGCCCTCAACCGGGAGTTGGACCACCTGCTGGAAGCCCAGGGGCGCCGCCCTGAAAGCGTGCGCCGCTCCCTGATGACCGGCCTCTTCTTCGGCCGGGACGACCGGGAGTTGGCCCGGGTCCTGGATGGCCGCCCGGCGGACGAGCTGCGGGCCCAGGGCCGGGTGGTGGGCACGCCCCAGGCCGTGGTGGATCAGTTGGGCGCCCTGGCCGAAGCCGGCGCCCAGCGGGTGATGCTCCAATGGCTGGACCTGGACAACCTGGACGGGCTGGAAGCCCTGGCCCAGGCGGTCCTTTGACCCTTTGGATCTGTCTTTACCCTGAATCGACAACCTTGAATCGACAACCTTGAATCGACAACCTTGAATTGACAACAATGAGCAATGACAAGGGGGGCTCATGTATCACACCATCCTCGTCCCACTGGACGGCTCCAAGCGCGCAGAGATGATTCTGCCCCATGTGGAGGCCATGGCCCACGCCTTCCAGTCGAAGGTGATTTTCCTGCAGGTGATCGAACCGGCCGCGTCCCTGGTGACGCCCTACGACATGGTACCCTACTACGACGCCGAGCTGGCCGAACAGTGGGTGAATGAAGCCCGAACCTACCTGACCGGCCTGGAAGGGGAGTTCCGCGAGAAGAAGATCGAAGCCCAGGCGGTGGTGGAGCAGGGCCCGGTGGTGCGCACCATCCTGGACGTGGCCGAGCGAGAGCAGGTGGACCTGATCGCCATGGCCAGCCACGGTCGCACCGGCCTGGCCCGGGTCTTCTACGGCAGCATCGCCGCTGGCGTCCTGAATCAGGCGGACCGGCCTCTGCTCCTCATTCGCTCCCAGAGCGATAACTGAGTCTCCGCCCGGCGGGGGCCGGCGTAGACTCAACGACGAAGGACCGGAGACAGAACGTCGTCTCTGGTCCTTCGTCTTCAGGCCTGCTGGCAGAGATCGCCATGCTCCGGATTCTTTCTCCGAAAAATCTATGTTCACCTGTGGAATCGGTGGATTGATTCCATATCGTATGTTATCAGCCAAAATAGGAAATAGGAAATAGGAAAAAGGAGGTGCTGGATGCTCACCCATTTTATCGTGACCTGGTTGGTGACGGCGGTCAGCCTGTTGATTTTGTCCAAGTTGCCGCTGGGAATTGAGATCGACGACTTCGGCACGGCTCTGGTCTCGGCGTTGGTGTTGGGGCTGCTGAACGCCTTCGTGCGGCCTGTGCTGGCCTTCTTCACCTTTCCCATCACTGTGTTGACCCTGGGACTTTTCACCTTCGTCCTAAATGCCATCATCTTTTGGCTGGCCGCGGCCCTGGTGGACGGCTTCCGCCTGCGGGGAGGATGGCTGGCCGCGCTGATCGGGCCGATTGCCCTGGGCCTCCTCAATGGGCTGTTGCTGGCTCTGATTCGCTGAAAAAGCGCCACCGTCTCGGGAGGACACCGGTTCCCGTAGGGGCGGGCCCCCGTGCCCGCCCGATGGTGCCAGATCCCAGGCGGTTGAAGGGAGGGCAGCGCCTGCGCAGCTACGAGCTGCGCCTACGGCAGGGGGTGCCGGTGTTCGTAGGTGCGGTTTCTAACCGCACGATGGTGCCGCCCCCAGGCGGATGCCAGGGAGGCGACCATCTCCCGTAGGGGCGGGCCCCCGTGCCCGCCCGATGGTGTTCCGGCCCGCCGTACATGCCTGCCAAAATCTGTGGCATCTGGGCAATCTGTGGATAAAATTTGCCATTCTGGTGGAACAAGGGGCCTGGCTGTGACGTCTCTTCAGGTGACATCATGCACATCATCTTCGCGGCATGACGGCTCGTTCTGGTGTGGATCCAAAAAGGACTGCCATCTATGAAGAGACCTGCTCACCCACCATTCAACCTGATTCCCTCTGTTTCACCCATCGCGCGCCTGCCCGGCCGCGCTGGATGGCTGCTGCTGGCGGTGGCCGTGCTGCTGCTGGCTGGCTGTACTGTGCGGCCCATCGTGGCCGAAGAGCCTGCGCCCCAGCCGCCGTCTGAACGGGTGCCAGCCATTGCCGTGGCACCGGTCAGCGGTCCGCCGGGAACCACCGTCTTTGTCTCCGGCGCCGGCTGGGAACCCAACGAAGTGGTCTATGTGAACCTCCAGGATGAGCAGGAGGGCGAGCCTGTGGAGGCCACCGTTGCCATCGTCACCAGCGATGGCGAGGGCCGCTTCAACGCGTCCTTCCTCTATCCCCTGGACGAGCGATGGGCGGCGCCCGGTGAAGTGAACCTCCTGGCCTATTCCCTGCAGACGGGTAAGCGAGCCACCGCGACCTTCACCGTCACCGAGGGGACGGCCGCCCCTGCCACCGGTACGCCCACCGCCACATCCCCGACGGCGACGTCTACCGTGTCGGCGCCGGCCCAGGCGCCCGGCTACCGGGCCACACCTACGCCAACTACCGTCCAGGCGGGCGCTTCCGACGTGGCCCGGGTGGTGAGCTATGCCCTGAACGTGCGCATGGGCCCCTCCACCGCCTATCCCGTGGTGCGCGCCGTCAGCCGGGGCACGCCGTTGCGGGTCCTGGGCCAGAACGCCAGCGGATCCTGGCTCTGGGTGCGCCTCCCCGACGGCACGGAAGGCTGGGTGGCCCGGGCCTATACCGACTACCGGGCGGACGCGCCCGTGGTGCCGACGCCCACACCGCCGGCCGTGACGGCGACCCCCACGCCCACGCCGACCCGTCCGCCGGTCATCACCGGCTGGCGCGGCGAGTACTACCGCAACCAGAACCTGGCCGGCGCGCCCTTCCTGATCCGGGACGACGCGGAGATCAACTTCGACTGGGGCTACGGATCGCCGGCTGCGGGCATCCCCGCCGACTTCTTCTCGGTGCGCTGGGTCCGCTCCCTGTCTCTGCCCGCAGGCACCTACCGCTTCTATGCCGAGGCAGATGACGGCATCCGCGTCTGGGTAGACGGCCAGCTCCTTATCGACGAGTGGCACGCGGCGTCTGGCCGGACCTACACCGCGGACATCCAACTGAGCGGCGACTCCCACTTCATCCGGGTGGAATTCTACGAGGCCCAGCAACTGGCCCGGGCCCGGGTCTGGTGGGAACAGCAAGGCGACTTCCCCGACTGGCGCGGGGAGTACTTCGACAACCGCTATCTGAGCGGCTCACCCCGCTTTGTGCGCAACGACCCCACCCTGGACTTCAACTGGGGCCGCTCGGCGCCGGCCTCCGGCTTCCCGGCCGACCAGTTCTCCGTCCGCTGGACCCGGAGCGTCTACTTCGATAGCGGCAACTACCGCTTCCGCATCTGGGTGGACGACGGCATGCGGGTCTACCTGGACGGCAACCTGATCATCGACGAGTGGCGGGATGGTAGCGAGCGGGAAGTGGCCCGGGATCTCTGGATCGATGCCGGCTGGCATACCGTCCGGGTGGAGTACTACGAGAACATGGGCGATGCCCGGGCCAAGATCGCCTGGGAACGCATCAGCGAGCCCAGCGACTTCCCGGATTGGAAAGGGGAGTACTGGCCTAACCGGGGCCTGGACGGCAGCCCCGCGGTGGTGCGCAATGATCGGGAGATCGACTTCAACTGGGGCACCGGCTCGCCCGATTCCCGCATCCCCAGCGACAATTTCTCGGCCCGCTGGACCCGGCGCATCACCTTCGAGGCTGGTCGCTACCGCTTCTACGCCCGGGCCGATGACGGCGTGCGGGTCTATGTGGACGACAACCGCATCATCAACGAGTGGCACGACAGCCGGGGCGACGAGCTCTACACGGCCGACGTGAACCTGGACGGCCGCCACCGCATCAAGGTGGAGTACTACGAGCGGACCGGCGGTGCCCGGGTGGAGGTCTGGTACGAGCGCCTGTCGGAGACGGCCACCCCCACCCCGACGCCCACAGCCACCCCGACGCCCAGCCCCACCCCGCGGGCCGTTAGCCCCTACGCGGATGTGGTGCCGGCCGTGGGTGGCGCTGGCACGGAGGTGACGGTGACAGGCGGTGGCTTCCCGGCCAACGTCACGGTCAACGCCTACCTGGGCGGTGTGGTGAGTGCCAGCGATCTGCGGGGCACCTCGGCCCAGATCTACGCCACCACCGTCACCGACCGGCGAGGCAACTTCGCCATGCGCTTTACCATGCCGGCCCAGTGGCCTGACGGCACGCCCATTGAGCCCGGCCGCCTGGTGGTGATCGTGGCCACCAGCGACCTGAGCCTGGGGGCCAGCGCCTCCTTCACCTACCGGGCACCCACGCCCACTGTAGCGCCCAACCCATACGCCTCCCTGTCGCCCTCATCCGGCGGCCCAGGGACGGTGGTGACGGTGAGCGGCGGCGGCTTCCCGGCCAATACCCGGGTGAATGCCCATCTGGCCGGCCTGGTGGGTGCCAGTGCCCTGGCCGAGACCCAGCCCCACGTCTACGCCACGGCCCGCACCGACGGCAACGGCAACTTCCAGCTCTCCTTCGCCATGCCGTCCCAGTGGCCGGATGGCTCGCCCATCGAGAGCGGCAAGCTGGTGGTGCTCGTGGCCACGGCCGATTTCAGCGCCCGGGCCAGCGCCGACTTCGACTACTTCGTGGTGGCGCCCAATCCGTCTATCAACCTGGCGCCTGCGTCCGGCGGCGCGGGGACCACGGTGACGGTGAGCGGTGACGGCTTCCCGGCCAACACCACCGTGAGCGTCTACCTGGGCACCCTGGACAGCCAGATCGGCCGGGGCAGCAACGCCCAGCGCTACGCAGTCAGCACCACCGACCGCCAGGGCCGGTACAGCATGTCCTTCACCATGCCCTCCCACTGGCCGGATGGCAGCCCCATCACCAGTGAAGAGCTCGCCGTGGTGGTGGCGGTGGATGATTTCAGCGTCCAGGTTGGGGCAATCTTCCGCTACACGGTGCCGGCCCCGCCGCCACCCACGCCGACCCCCACCCCAACGCCCACGCCGACCACCACGCCGGTGCCTCCGCCCACGGCCACACCCAACGCCTACGCGGACGTGAACCCGGCTTCCGGCGGTGCCGGTACCCAGGTGACGGTGAGCGGCAGCGGTTTCCCGGCTAACACCACGGTGAGCGTCTTCCTGGCCCGCTTCGATAGCAGCGGCGCGCCCCTGGCCCAGTCGGAGCGCTACGCCACCACCGTGACCGACCGCTTCGGCAACTTCGGCATGTCCTTCGCCATGCCATCCCAGTGGCCAGATGGCAGCCCCATCGCTTCGGGGCCCATCCTGGTGATTGTGGCCACCAACGATTTCGGCGTACAGGCCAGCGCAGTCTTCGAATACCAGGCCGCGGTCAGCGGCGCATCTGTGGAAGGGGCGGTGACGGCCACGTCACCGCCCCCGGAAGCCACGGCAGCACAACCGGACAATCCCCCGACATCATCGGAGGGGACTTCCAACGAGGTCCCCTCCGATGATGTTATGACATCCACACCCACGGCCACGCCCGAGCCACCCACACCGACGGCCACACCGGTTCCGCCCACGGCCACGTTCACCCCGACACCCACCGAGACGCCTACACCGGTTCCACCCACAGCCACGCCTGAGCCGCCCACACCGACAGCCACGCCGGTTCCGCCCACGGCCACGTTCACCCCGACACCCACCGAGACGCCTACACCGGCTCCACCCACAGCCACGCCTGAGCCGCCCACACCGACGGCCACACCGGTTCCGCCCACGGCCACGTTCACCCCGACACCCACCGAGACGCCTACACCGGCTCCACCCACGGCCACGCCCGAGCCACCCACACCGACGGCCACACCGGTTCCGCCCACGGCCACGCCTGAGCCGCCCACACCGACGGCCACGGCTACACCGGCAGCGGAAGAGCCGTCCACAGCCACCCCAGAGGCCGGAGCAGGCGATGAGACGCCAGAAGTACCACCCGAAGGGGGCGCCCCGACCCAGTAGGGGTGATCGGAGGGCGCCGGTGTTCGTAGGTGCGGTTTTTAACCACACGATGGTACCGGACCCAGGCAGGTGAAGGGATGGCGGCGGATGCGCAGCTACGAGCTGCGCCTACGGCAGAGGGCGCCGGTGTTCGCAGGTGCGGTTTTTAACCGCACAGTGGTGCCACGCCCCCGGCGGATGCCAGGGAGGCGACCATCTCCCGTAGGGGCGGGCCCCCGTGCCCGCCCGATGCCGTCAGGATCCTGCGGACGCCGGTATCCCGCAGAGCCGGTCACCTCCGGCGGGCCAGGGGCCCGCCCTACGTACTGGTGACCCTCAATTGGCCCCGCCCGTCGCGGTCACCTGGAGCAGCTGATCCCGGGCCTGTTCCACCAGGGGGACCACCTCCTCGGGAGAGGCGTGGGCCTCCACCAGCGTCTGCACCTGCGCCAGCAGGGCACTGAGCTCGGCTTCCACCTGGGGGTCGCGGGCTGCCAGCCAGGGCCGCGCCTCCTCGTAGCGGGCCAGGGCTCGGCCCAACACCGCTTCGGCCCCCTGGCGTTCGACCCCTTCTCCCGCCTGGGGGTATTCGATGGCGAAAACTTCCAGACCCTGGGCTGACTCCTTCAATGCCAGGACGGCCTCGGGCTCCCTGCTGGCCTCCTCCTGGCCTCGCCACAGGATTGCTCCGGCCAGCAACACCAGCAGCAGGATCCCGGCTCCGGCCAACGGCAGCCGGTATTGCACATACCAGGGCTGTTTTTCCACCCGATAGATGGTCATCTTCACCCTCCCACAATCGCGATGACTTCCTGCTCGTCCAGGGATTCCAGCATGGTGCGCAGCGTGTCCAGCAACTGGCTGTTGGTAGCCTCCGGTTGGGAGACGTGGATCCACTGGCCGTCCACCAACAGCTGCACGTCCGGCAGCTCCCGCCACAGGATGTTACCCGCCAGGGCTTCGGTAACCTGCTGCAGAACCTGGGATGGCGTCCCGGCCAGTACCTGGGCGTTGCCGGAGCAGGTGCGGACCGCCCCCCGGACGTCCACCACGGCCAGGCGGGGCCCACGGAGCCAGCGCCGGGGCGCCCGGAAGACGTGAAAGGTGTCGCTGTTCACCACCTGTTGCAGGCGTTCCACGGCCACGCCCAGGCCCTCTGCCGCAATCCGTTGGGCCTCTTGGGGGGAGAGGCGGGCGGCCTGGGCCGGCGCCATCAGGGCCGCGTGGCCGGTGGCCACCGCCCGGATCACCCCTCGCTCCTCGTCCTGTTCCACGGTCACGCTGATGGAGTCCGGCGCAGCCCCTGCGCGCACAGCTGCGGCCCGGGCCGCCCGGGCCAGTTCCTGGGCGTTTTCACCGGTACCCCTGGGCCGCTCCACCACCTCCCGCACTGAGGCCAGGGCGTCCCCCAGGGAGGAGATGACTTCCGCGTGGGGGACCAGCCGATAGGGTGCCTCCAGCCGCTCCGCCACGGCAGGAACCAGCGCGCCGGCGCCACCGCCACCACCCACCAGCACCAGGCGATCCCGGGGCACCTGGTATTCCCGCACCAGGAGGAGGATGGCCTCTGCCACCCGGTCGGCGGCCCTGTTCAGTACCCGGCGCGCCGCCTCCTCGCCCGGAATGCCCCAGTGGTGGCCCAATACCTGGAACGCCCGCTGGGCCGCCGGACGATCTCCCCGGGCGTACGCATTCGGCGGCACAAGTCCCAGGGCATTGGCCGCACAGGTGAGGGTCAGCGCCCAACGGTTCCCCTCCCCATCGGCCAGGGCGGCATAGTCGTCCGGGTCGCCCGGCGTGGGTGCCACCGTTTCGATGCGCAGCTGCCCTGCATCCGCCAGGCGCGGGTCGAAACAGGCGTAGGGCAGGCCGGCGATGTGGGCAGATCGGGGACCCACGTCCTGGGGACCCCGCGTGCCCAGGCGGATCATGGAGCCTCCGGCCACCCCCTGCACCCGGACATCCAGGGCCTGCACACAGGTGGGATGGGACATGACCCGCACGTGCTGCAGGGTGGGCATGCCGTGGCGGATCAGGCTGATGTTGCTGCTGGTGCCGCCTACTTCCAGGAAGGCGGCAAAGACCACGTGTCCCGCCAGCAGCGCACCCGCCAGGCTGGCCGACGGTCCTGAGAAGAGGGTCAGGATGGGGCGCTGGCGCATGGTCTCGATGTCGGCCAACCCCCCGTCCCCTCGCATGACCATCAGGGGGGCGTGGAGGCCGCTGCGGCGCAGGCTCTCCTCCACCAGGATGGCGGTTTCCAACATGCGGGGCAGCAGGGCCGCGTTGATGGCCGCGGTGACCGTGCGCACCTCCAGCCCATAGGCCCCGGTGAGCTGATGGGCCGCCACCGCGGGGATGCCCATCTCTGCCGCCACGGCCAACACCGTCTGTTCATGGCGGGGATCTTCCACACTGAAGGCCTCGCTGGCCACAATGGCCTGGGCGCCCTGGTCCACCAGACGGGCGACGGCTGCCTGGGCCGTTTCCGGGGGGAGGCCGTGGGTAGTGTCGATGAACAGATGAAGGGTACGCAACACCTTGCCCGGCGCCAGGGTGATGGTATCGACCCGGGTTCGTCGGGCTGCTTCCAGCACGTCATCCCCCCGGCCCATGCCCAGAATGCCCACCGTGGCTGTATCCCCTTCCAGCAGGGCGTTGACTGCCTGGGTGGTGCTGTGGGCCACCAGGGCCACCTCCTCGGGCGCAATGGTGTACCGTTCCAGCAGGCGGTGCAGCGCAGCCACGACGCCGGCCGCCACGCCTTCGTCTGCGCCGTGGGTAGTGGGCACCACCGCCTGCCCTATCAGCTCGAAGCTGAGGGCGTCCACCGCCACCGCTTTGGTGAAGGTGCCGCCCACGTCGATGCCGATGCGCACCCGCCTCATGGGCTCCCTACCTTCGTCTGCAACGTGGGCATCCTCGTCTTCACGGGGTCACTTCCTCCCGCACCATTCGCAGGGCGCGGGTCCGCTGCCAGCGTTCCAGGAAAAGACTGACGCCGTAGATGCCCAGCAGCAGCGCCTGGGCGGTCAGGGTTTCCACGGTGGGGTGGTAGCCGGTAAACTCGGCCAGGGCCCGGGGCAGGCGCGGCAGGGCGTGGATCAGGGTGGCATCCAGGAAGCCGGCCTCCTGCAGTTCCCGCACCCCTTTGCCTACCACAAAGACCGAGAGCAGGGCCATCATGAAGACCGCGCCCCGCAGGAAGGTGCCCACCGGCAGCCGGCGCCCGGACTGGAGGATGAACCAGGCCACCACGGCCAGCACCAGCAATCCCAGCCCCAGGCCATACCAGACCGCACCCTGGGTCTGGGGGCCCAGGCTGAAGAGTACCTGGTAGAAGAGCACCGTCTCCAGCCCTTCCCGGTAGACGGCGCTGAACCCCAGCCCCATCAGTGCAGGCGCGCGCCCCTGGGAAAGGGCCTCCCACGCCCGGGCCTGCAGGAATTCCAGCCAGCGGCGATGGTCCAGTCGCCGGGAGAGCCAGAAGGTGGTCCAAAAGAGGAGGCCCACGGCCACAAAGGAGACCCCGGCTTCCAGCAGCTCTCGGGTGACAGGCGCCACCTGGAAGACGAAGCGGAAGAGGGCCCAGGTGGCCGCGGTCATGGCCAGGGCCAGGCCGACGCCGGTGAGGATGGATCGGCGATGGGCGGCGCCGCCGGGTACCTGGCGCAGGTAGCCCAGGAGCGCGGCCAGCACCAGCACCGCCTCGATGCCCTCCCGCAGGATGATGACGAAGGCTGCGCCAAAGACCACCGCCGGCGTGATGAAGCCTTCATCGCTGAACATGCCGTCGATCTGATTTAGCCCGGCCCGGATGGCCTCCAGCGGGGCTTCCACTTCGTCCGCCGGCGCACCCACCTTCATCTGGTTGCGCATCTCGGCGAACTGGTATTCCAACTCCAGGGTCATGTCCGGATCCAGGGCGCGCAGGGGGATCTCGACCGCCTCGAAGTGATCCAGATAGGCGGAACGGGCCAGGCGGTAGGCGTCCTCGTAATCGCCCAGGCGGTAGGCCCGCATGGCCTGTTGCAGAAGGGTGTCAATGGCCTGCAGCTCGGCCGCCACGTCCACTTCGCCCTGGCCCACTTCAGCCGGGCGGCCCTGGGCATGGGCCACGCCCGCTCCCAGGGCCAGGAGAAGGGCCACCAACATCACCAGCTGTTGCCACCGGTTTTTCATGATTTGATTTCCTTTCATCGCTCATCTCACTACTTTTACCTGCGTGCCATGGGTTCCCGTCCCGTTGGGTGCGGATGTCCGGCCAGGAGACCGGACCTACCCATCCGTGTCCCATTTCTTCAAGGCAGGTGCCGACGCCGCGTCGCGAGGGTCGCCCCTGTGCGGCGTAAGCATCCGCAGATGCGGCGCCATTCCGTCTGGGTCGGCGGCTGAATCAATTCGCCTGGTCGCCACGCCTCCGACGGACGCCGGGGCGGCGTGGAAGATCTCACACCGCCCCGGCGTCCGGGAGAGGAGGATAAGAGGAGGAATGGGGTGCATGGATTTCAGAAAACTGCTTCAGGAAACATCGGCGAGGATCTCCCGCACCTTTTCCAGGTCCGCCCGGATCTCTTCCACCAGGGCCTGCAGGTCGTCCAGGGGAGCGCCGGCCTGAATTTCATCCCGAAGGCGCTTGAACTGGATTTCCAGGGTCTCTACCAGTTCCGCGTTCTGCTCCAGCAGGGGCGCTTCCAGGTATTCGAAGCCGTCCAGGTAGGCGGAGGCAGCCCGCTCATAGGCCTGGTCGGCGTCGCCCTCCTGGTAGGCGGCCAGGGCTGCGTCCAGCTGCTCCTGAATGAAGGCCAGGGTCTCTGCGGTGGAACTCTCGACCACCTGGAATTCGTAGATCCGGCTCAGCTCGGACACGATTTCCTGCACTTCGTTGGCCACCATGATGCCTTCCACCACCACATCGGGCGGCAGGGCCTGGGGCAGGAGCTCGTCCAGCTCCTGGAAGGCGTGGGCCACCTCTTCTGCCTCCCCGGCATTGCGGGCCTCGGTTTCCGCCTGGATGCCATCGTGGAGCCGTTTGGCCACCTGGAGGAAGCCGTAGGCATCTTGATATTCCTCCACGTTCACCAGCTCCCCATTCTGGACGGCCTCCCCGTACTCGGCGGCCACGCCGTTCAGCAGGCCGGCGATGACCTGGGCGGTGAAGGCTGGCGAGCCGAAGGCCTCTCCGGCCACCTGCTGCGCCGCTGCCTCGATAGCTTCCCGGGCCTGGTCATAGCTCGCAGCCACGGTTTCCGGGTCGGCGTCGGCCTCGGTCACCAGCTGGGGCAGGGCGGTCAGGGCATCCAGCAGGGCCTGGGTGTCTACGCCTGCTTCTACCAGGGCACCCTCGACGGCGGGGAAAAGCTCGCTCAGGGGATGGGCGGCGTGGGCGCCAGCCATGGGGTCGCCGGCTTCCCAGAGCTCACGGCTGCTGGTCAAGTGTCCCTCCATCTGGTAGAGGCGCACCACCACGGCAACGGGGCCGTGGGCCGGCTCGCTTTCGTGGGTCTCTTCGTGGGTCTCTTCGTGGGTTTCGGCCGACTCCTCATGCCCGGCGTGGGGAGCCTCGGCGGGAGCAGCCGTGGCCGTGGGGGGCACGGGTGACGGTTCAGCGCTGGTTGTCGGGCTTTCTGCGGCACAGGCGGCCAGGGCCAGCGTAGCCAGCAGCAAGGTTGCCAGAAGCCAGCGTTGCGGAATCTTCATGAAACTTTTCTCCATCCTTCCTTGTTGTCATAATTTTTGGAATTCAGCCGGGTTCTAGTTCTGGCGCGCCGTTGTTGGCTGAACCCAGGAACCACTTCGTGAACTATGGTACAAAATGGATCCTGGCATTTCAAGGGGCTCTGGCGGACCAATGCGGGCGCTGGCTGTTTGGCGGGGGTGAAGCAATTGTTATACCCCGGTTGATTTGGGTGTAAAGGGCGGTTAAATCGGCGGGCGCAGAGCCAGAAGGGCTCATGGTGTTGGGCCATGCCGTTGTGCCTCTTCCCCACGCGGGAGCCGGTTCGGGCTTCCGCCCGGGGCCATGATATGATAGGGCGGAGTTGGCGTCATTCAACGGTTGTACAAACAATCACGGCACAAAGGAGTGTATCCATCCATGAACATGGCCTATATCGGCGTGCGGGATCTCCATAACCTGATGCGGTGGCTGGTGTTGCTGGCCGCCCTCTATGCCCTGTGGCGCCTCTATACCGGGCTCACCCAGGGGCGGGCGTGGACCGAGGCGGACCGGCGGGCCACCCTCTGGTACACCATCGGCATGGACATCCAGTTGCTGCTGGGGCTGCTGCTCTACTTCGTCCTGAGTCCGCTGACCCGCCAGGTCTTCGTCAACTTCAGCGGCGTAATGCAGTCATCGGAGCTGCGCTTCTTCGCTGTGGAGCATCTCTCCCTCATGCTGGTGGCCGTCATCCTGGCCCATGTGGGCTCGGTGATGGTCCGCCGGGCTACCGGAGATGCCCGACGGTTCCGGGTCGGCGCCATCTGGTACACCCTCTCGCTGCTGGCCGTGTTGGCCGGCACCCCCTGGTGGCGCCCTCTGATTCCAGGGATGGGATAGCCCCAGGACATTCCTGGCCAACTGGCCAGGGGGCGGACTCACCCGCTGACCAGTTTTGATTCTCCCCAGATGCCGGGCGCATCTGGGGATTTTTTATTGTAAGGTGGTGAATAGCCCGGGGCGTTGTCGGTTCTCGTCCCCGTGGATGGGAAGAAAGGGAGCTGGGGCCATGTTGGTTCAGGATCGGATGAGCACGCCGGCCGTGACGGTGGAGCCGGATCTGCCCTTTCAGGAGGCGCTCAAGCTCATGCAGCAGCACCGCTTTCGGCGGCTGCCGGTGGTGGATCGGCGCCAGCGCCTGGTGGGCATCGTTTCCGAGCGAGATCTCCTCCACGCCGCGCCGTCCCCGGCGACTTCCCTGAACATCTGGGAGCTGAACTACCTCCTGTCCAAGCTGACCGTCGGCGAGCTGATGACCCGGCAGGTGCACGTGGTCACTCCGGACACCCCCATCGAAGAGGCCGCCCGGCTGATGGTGGCGCACAAGATCGGTGGGCTGCCGGTGGTGGACCAGGCGCGCCACGTGCTGGGGGTCATCACCGAGACCGATATCTTCAAAGTATTTTCCGAAATGTTGGGCAGCGATGTACCCGGGCTGCGCCTGGTGCTGGCCATGCCGCCGGGGCAGATGCCCCTGGCAGCCCTGCTCCAGGCCCTGGTAGAACTGGACGGCCGGCTGGTCAGTGTGGGCACCTTTCGCCCGGACGAGCAGGGGCACGCCCGGGTGCTGATCAAAGTAGCCGGCATCCCAAAGGAGGCTCTGCTCGCCCGCCTGGAAGCCCTGGGCGACCACGTCCTGGATGTGCGGTAAGTGTAACGATCGTTCAAAACGGTTGAAAGCCGGGTGCAATCCGCCCCGTTGAGTGCGTTTCAACGCACTTGATGTGTGCCAGCCGATGATTGAAATCATCGGTCCAAGGTTTTTTCCAATTTACAGATGCAATCCACGACGGCCGTCCCTTCGTAGGTTCAGCTCGTGGCTGCGCAGCCGTCGCCGTCCCTGCACCTGTCCGGGGCTGGCGACAGCGGGCGGGCACGGTGGCCCGCCCCTACGGGAACCGGCGCCTTTCCGGGCACCACCGTGCGGCCGGAGGCCGCACCTACGACAGGGGCCGCCATCCGCGTGGATTGGATGCCACGGATACGTAGGGCGGGTCTCCGGCCCGCCGTGGGTGGCTGTGAACTCTGTGGTTCCTACAGTGGAGTCATACCAGGAGAATTGAAATGGTTCGTGAACGCGTGACGATTGACGGCAACGAAGCGGCGGCCTACGTCGCCTATAAAACCAACGAAGTGATTGCCATCTACCCCATCACGCCCTCCTCTCCCATGGGGGAACTGGCCGACGAGTGGAGCGCCCACGGCCAGACCAACATCTGGGGGACCCGCCCACAGGTGGTGGAGATGCAGTCCGAAGGGGGGGCAGCCGGCGCGGTCCACGGCGCTTTGCAGACCGGCTCTCTGACCACCACCTTCACCGCCAGCCAGGGCCTGCTGCTCATGATCCCCAACCTGTACAAAATTGCCGGGGAACTGACCAGCACCGTCTTCCACATTGCGGCCCGCTCCGTGGCGGCCCAGGCCCTCTCCATCTTCGGCGACCACAGCGACGTCATGGCCGCCCGCAGCACCGGCTGGGCCATGCTCTTTTCCAACTCGGTGCAGGAAGTGATGGACCTGGCCCTCATCGCCCAGGCCAGCACCCTGAAAGCCCGGGTGCCCTTCCTGCACATCTTCGACGGCTTTCGCACGTCCCACGAGATCAACAAGATCGAGAAGCTCAGCGATGACGATATCCGCAGCCTGATCGACGACGAGCTGGTGCGGGCCCATCGAGCCCGGGGTCTGTCGCCGGATCGCCCCTTCATCCGCGGCACCGCGCAGAATCCGGATGTCTTCTTCCAGGCCCGGGAGACGGTGAATCCCTTCTACCTGGCCACCCCCCAGATCGTCCAGGAGACCATGGACCAGTTCGCCCGGTTGACCGGTCGGCACTACCACCTCTTCGACTACGTGGGCGCGCCCGACGCGGAGCGGGTGATCGTCCTCATGGGCTCGGGCGTCGGGGCCGTGGAGGAGACGGTGGAGCACCTGATGCGCCAGGGAGAGAAGGTGGGCGTGGTCAAAGTGCGTCTCTTCCGCCCCTTCTCGGGCGCGCATCTGCTCCAGGCCTTGCCCCCCACAGTACGCCGGATCGCGGTGCTGGACCGCACCAAGGAGCCTGGCAGCGCGGGTGAACCCCTCTACGTGGACGTGGTGACGGCCGTGGCCGAAGGGATGGCCAGCGGCGAGGCGCCCTTCACCGCCATGCCCCGCATCGTGGGCGGCCGCTATGGCCTTTCATCCAAGGAGTTCACCCCGGCCATGGTCAAGGGCATCTTCGACGAACTGGACAAAGAGCGGCCCAAGAACCACTTCACCGTGGGCATCGTGGACGACGTTACCCACACCAGCATCGACTACGACCCCAACTTCGACATCGAACCCGACGATGTGGTCCGGGCGGTCTTCTGGGGCCTGGGCTCGGACGGGACCGTGAGCGCCAACAAGAATTCCATTAAGATCATCGGCGAGGAGACGCCCAACTACGCCCAGGGCTACTTCGTCTACGACTCCAAGAAGTCCGGGGCGCGAACGGTCTCCCACCTGCGCTTCGGCCCGCGCCCCATCAGAAGCACCTACCTGATCCGGCGGGCGAACTTCGTCGCCGTCCATCAGTTCGGTTTTTTGCAGAAGTTCAACGTGCTGGAGCCGGCGGCCCCCGGCGCCACCTTCCTGCTCAACGCCCCCTTCGGCCCTGACGAGGTGTGGGACCAGTTGCCCCGCCCCGTCCAGGAGCAGATCATCCAAAAGCGGCTGAAGTTTTACGTCATCGATGCCTACAAAGTGGCGGCGGAGCTGGGGCTGGGCGTGCGCATCAACACCATCATGCAGACCTGCTTCTTCGCCATCAGCGGCGTGCTGCCCCGGGAAGAGGCCATCGCCCAGATCAAGCAGGCCATCCGCAAGACCTACGGCAAGCGGGGCGAGGTCATCGTGCGCAAGAACTTCGCCGCGGTGGATGCAGCCCTGGCCCACCTGCACCAGGTTTCCGTGCCGGACCGGGCCACCAGCACCATCGAAATGCCGCCCGTGGTTCCCGAAGAGGCGCCCCAGTTCGTCAAGACCGTGACCGCCCCCATGCTGGCCGGCGAGGGCGACCTGTTGCCGGTGAGCGCCCTGCCCGTGGACGGCACCTACCCCAGCGCCACCACCCGTTGGGAGAAGCGCAACATCGCCCTGGAGGTGCCGGTCTGGGATCCGGACATCTGCATCCAGTGTGGCAAGTGTGTGCTGGTCTGCCCCCACGCGGTCATCCGCAGCAAGGTGGTGGATGAGAGCGAGCTGGCCAATGCGCCCGAGGGCTTCCTGTCCGCCGACGCCCGCTGGCGGGAGCTGGCCGGGAAGAAGTACACCCTGCAGGTCGCGGTGGAGGACTGCACCGGCTGCAGCCTCTGCGTGGAGGTCTGCCCGGCCAAGGACAAGCGAGCGGTCGGCCGCAAGGCCATCAACATGGAGCCCCAGCTTCCCCTGCGGGAACAGGGCCGGCGCCACTGGGACTTCTTCCTCCAGTTGCCGGAGCAGCCCCACGTGGACACCCTTCGCTTCAACAACGTCAAGAATGTCCAGCTCCTGCAGCCTTTGTTCGAGTTTTCCGGCGCCTGTGCCGGCTGCGGCGAGACCCCCTACCTCAAGCTCATGAGCCAGCTCTTCGGCGACCGGACCATCATCGCCAACGCCACCGGCTGCTCCAGCATCTACGGCGGCAACCTGCCCACCACCCCCTGGGCCGTGAACCGGGAGGGGCGGGGCCCCGCCTGGAGCAACTCCCTCTTCGAGGACAACGCGGAGTTCGGCCTGGGCATGCGCCTGACCCTGGACAAGCAGGCCGAGTACGCGGCCGAGCTGGTCCAGCGCCTGCGCCACGTCATCGGCGACGAGCTGGCCGACGGCCTCCTCCAGAGCGAACAGGCGGACGAGGCGGAGATCCAGGCCCAGCGGGCCCGGGTGGAAGTGCTCAAGCAGAAGCTGACCGGCCTGACCGATGGCCCCCTGGCGGCGGAAGCCCGGGATCTCCTCAGCCTGGCCGACAAGCTGGTGCGCAAGAGCGTCTGGATCGTGGGCGGCGACGGCTGGGCCTATGACATCGGCTACGGCGGCCTGGATCATGTCCTGGCCAGCGGCCGCAATGTCAACATCCTGGTGCTGGACACCGAGGTCTACTCCAACACCGGCGGCCAGTCCTCCAAGGCCACCCCCCTGGGTGCGGTGGCCAAGTTCGCCGCCGGCGGCAAGGCCACGGCCAAGAAGGACCTGGGCCTGATGGCCATGAGCTACGGCAACGTCTACGTGGCCCAGGTGGCCATGGGCGCCAACGACGCCCACACGGTGCGGGCCTTCCTGGAGGCCGAGTCCTACCCGGGGCCCTCCCTCATCATCGCCTACAGCCACTGCATCGCCCACGGCATCAACATGGCCAAGGGCATGGAACAGCAGCGCCTGGCCACCGAGTCCGGCTACTGGCCCCTGTACCGCTACGACCCCCGGCGCAAAGCCGAGGGGAAGAACCCGCTGCAGCTGGACTCCAAAGCCCCGCGGATCCCGCTGAAGGATTATGCCTACAACGAGAACCGCTACCGCATGTTGACCCAGACCGACCCCGAGGCCGCGGAGCGGCTCCTGCAGGCCGCCCAGGAGGCCGTCTGGGAGCGCTGGCGCCGCTACGAAGAGCTGGCCCGCTCGCCGGTGGCCGCGGAAGCACCCGCGTCGGCCTGAGGAATGGGCGACAGGCGCAAGGCATACACGGTTTTGTGACGTCGGGCGTAGTGCGTGGTGCGTCAAGCAACGGGCTGTCGGGTGGGTCATGAAGCCCTGATGCGCGTACCACGCACCACCACCACGCATCACCCATCCACAGGGAGTTTCACCCATGGACTTAACCACTACCTATATGGGCCTGACCCTTAAACATCCCGTTGTTCCGTCAGCCTCACCCCTCTCCCAGGGGTTGGACCAGATCCGGCGCCTGGAGGATGCCGGGGCGTCAGCCATCGTCATGTACTCGCTCTTCGAAGAGCAGATTACCGCCGAGAGCCACCTCCTGGATCACTACCTCAGCTACGGCGCCGAAAGCTTTGCCGAGGCCCTGAGCTATTACCCCGAGATGGAGACCTACAACGTGGGGCCCCAGGAGTACCTGGAGCTGATCCAGCGGGCCAAGGCCGCGGTGGACATCCCCATCATCGGCAGCCTGAACGGCGTCTCCAGCGGCGGCTGGATCGAGTACGCCCGCCACATCGAAGAGGCGGGCGCCGACGGCCTGGAGCTGAACATTTACTACATCCCCACCGACCCCAACATGACCGGGCAGGAAGTGGAGCAGATGTACGTGGACGTGGTGCGGGACGTGAGGCAGAGCGTCTCCATCCCGGTGGCCGTGAAGGTGGGCCCCTATTTCAGCGCCTTCGCCAACATGGCCAAACGCTTCCACGAAGCCGGCGCCGATGCCCTGGTGGTCTTCAACCGCTTCTACCAGCCGGACTTCGACCTGGAGCATCTGGAGGTGGTGCCCAACCTGGTCCTCAGCAGCTCCCACGAGCTGCGGCTGCCCCTGCGCTGGGTGGCCATCCTCTACGGCCGCGTGCCCATCGACTTCGCCATCACCAGCGGCGTTCACACCCACGAAGACGTGCTGAAGGGGCTCATGGCCGGCGCCCGGGTCATGATGATGGCGTCGGAGCTGCTGCGCAACGGTGTGGAGCGCATCGGCCAGGTGGTGGAGGAGCTCCGCCGTTGGATGGAAGAGCACGAGTATGAATCGGTGCGCCAGATGCAGGGCAGCATGAGCCAGCAGAACGTGGCCGAGCCGGCTGCGTTTGAGCGGGCCAACTACATGAAGGTCCTCCAGTCCTGGCGCCCGGATCCCACCGGCATGTTTCTGCACTGAGGCGGCTGGCGTGGGCAACCGGCGTAGCCCCCGGAGGAGGTGACAGGATGAACAAGCGCAAAATCCTCATCCCCCTGGACGGCTCCGACTTCAGCCGTCAGATCGTCCGGGTGGTGCAGGACTTCTTCGACCCTGACGATGTGAGCCTGATTCTCTTCCGGGCTGCCTATCCGCCAGCCGCTGCGGACGAGTCGGCCCATCCGGCGGGGTTGGTGGAAGTCTCGCCCCTGGCTGCTTCCTATGAAACATACCGCCAGGCCCTGGACACCCAGGTGGCTGCCCTGACCGACGAGTACGAGCGTTACCGGCAGGAGCTGTTGGCCGAACTGCGCCGGGATGCCGACCTGTTGCGGCAGGAAGGCTACAGCGTCAGCGTCCAGGTGCAGTTCGGCGAGCCGGCGCAACGGATCATCGACTTCGTGGGCCAGGAAGGTGTGGACCTGGTGGCCATGGCTACCCATGGCCGCTCTGGGCTGGGGCGGCTGGTCCTGGGCAGCGTGGCAGAGCGGGTGGTGCGCAGCGTGCCCGTGCCCGTGCTGCTCATGCGGCCGACCGAGGGAACGGCGCCCCTGTTGACGCCGGGCGAAGAGTTGGCCCGGCGTCTGGGCCAGGGCGGTCATCTGCAGCTGCTGGCGGCCACCGACGGTACCCCTCTGGCCCAACGGGCGGTGCAGGTGGCTGTCGAGCTGGCCCAGACGCTGGATGCCCATCTGCGGGTGTTGGTGGTGGGCAGCGAGCGGGATGGGGTAAGCCACAACCAGAAGATCATGGCCGACACAGCCGGGCTGCTGGCCCCCCTCCAACCCCGGGCAGAAACCATCCCCCTGGTGGGCTTCGCCGATGAAGAGGTGTTGCACTACCTGGACCAAAATCCTGGGGACCTGCTGGTGATCGGCCCCTTCCGGGATCGGGGCGCGGGGCCGGCCACGGCCATTGGCCACACGGCCCAGCGGCTGGTGCAACATGCGCCCACCTCGGTGCTCATGGTCAAGAACCCGCCGACCCGGTTTCGGCGGATTCTGGCCTGCGCCGCCGTGGATGACCGGGCCGTGGTGGACGTGGCCGCCGGGCTGGCCCAGGTGTTGGGCAGCGCCTTGACGGTCCTGCATGTGGTGCCGCCCTCGGCGGCCACCTACCTGGCGCCGGAAGACGACCATGGGCACAGCGGACACATTTCGCTGGAATCTGTTCTCAGCCAGAACACCCACCTGTCGGAGCTGGTCCAGCGCTGGCTGGCCACCCTGGAGCGCCACGGGATGGGCCGGGACGTGCGGCTGGTCAAGCGCAGCAGCGTGCCCGAGGCCATCCTGAAAATGGCCCATGACGAAGACTTCGACCTGCTGGTGGTGGGCAGCCAGTCCAGCGCCGGCCATTTCCTGGACACGGTGGCCAACGCCGTGGTCCGCTATGCCGAGCGGTCGGTGCTGGTGGTGCGGACCCGACCCCGTTAAGTGGGTGGTGCGTGCACCAATGGCCTTCCCGCTCCATTGACCAGCGCGCTGCTTGACGTACCACGCCCCAGGCCCTTCTAGGCGATTCGGCTGGGCAGGGGCTCCCCCCGCAGGCCGGCCAGGAGGTTATCCACGGCGCGGCGGGCCATGCGGTAGCGGGTCTGCCGGGTGGCGCTGCCCAGGTGGGGTGCAATCACCACGTTCTCCATGCGCAGGAGGGGATGATCCCGGGGCAGGGGTTCTGGCTCGGTCACATCCAGCGCGGCCCCGGCGATCCAGCCCTGGGTGAGGGCTTCCACCAGGGCGTCGTGGTCCACCACGCCGCCCCGGGCCACGTTGATGAGGAAGGCGGTGGGCTTCATCTGGCGTAGCTGCTCCCGGCCGATGAGGTGGCGGGTCTCGGGCGTCAGGGGGACATTCAGGGTGACGTAGTCGGCCTGGGCCAGCAGCTCCTCCAGGGAGGCGTAAGTGGCGCCCAGCTCGGCTTCGGCCTGGGGATTGGGCCGGCGGTTGTGGTAGAGGATGCGCATGTCGAAACCCCGGGCGCGGCGGGCCACCTGTCGGCCGATATTGCCCATGCCCACGATGCCCAGGGTGGTGCCGTAAACCTCGTAGCCGTGGAGGATGTTGGGGTCGTAGACGGTGAACTGGGGGCTGCGGGCGTAGCGATCGCCGATGACCACGTTGCGGGCAATGGCCATGAGCAGGGCGAAGGTCATGTCGGCCGTGGCGCCATCCACCAGGCCGGGCGTGTTACCCACGGCAATGCCCCGGGCCCGGGCATCGTCCAGGTTAATGTGGTCCACCCCCACGCCGAAGTTGCTGATCACCCGCAGGTTGGGCATGCGATCCATGATGGCGCCGTCGATTTTGGGGTGGCCGTAGACGAAGAAGCCTTCGGCCCGTTGCAGGAGCGCGGGGTCCGTCTCCTGGCCGGCCCAGACGTGGACCTGGCACGTATCGCGCAGCATGGCGCGGATTTCGTCATTCAGTTCGGTATTGGTGAGTACCGTGTAGGGCATAGGATCTTCCTCTCTGGTTTTTGAACGTTTCGAAATCCCCGTTACTTTCCTCAAACTGCCTGTTTCGCCTGGAACAGCCCCTGCCCCATTGTGCCATCCACAGGCCTAGATCGTCGAGGGGATGGGGCAGTCAAGAAGCTGCCCCGTCCAACCTGGCGTGGGATGGGCGACTATGTTCAGAGCATATACCAAAGATCGCTGGATTGACAACCTGGCGCGGCCATGGTTTAATACCCGGCACAACCTGCGGCAGCGAGCACCATGGTAGCTCGGACGTCGCACAAAACCCAATACTGCTTGAGCCCATTTATATTTTCCCTGCCATTTTACCATCTGTTCTTGAGTGCATCGGCGAGCCCCATCGCGTGATTAAGTTAACCGGATAGAGGGGGTCGGCTCTGCTGGTTGCGCGTCGCCTCCAGCTTTTGTCCGGTTCTGTCTTGTCCTTTTGCGATTCGATTAGTTTGTTTTGTGTACAAACCGGGGCCACGGAACAGTTGAATGGCATTGATGGCATTGAATTGTGTAGCTTGCAGCTAACCCGCAGGAGAAGACCCTGCCCTTGCAAGCGAAGCGGTATCCAGTCGTTGTTGTACGCCCCAGGGGCGTGGGTGGTCAGCCCCTTGACCACGCCAGACCAGGCCCATCATTCTGCAGGCAGACAGAAGGAAACAGAGGCTCATGTGGCTGTACCTTATCCGTCGCATCTTATTGATGATTCCGACCTTGTTCGCAGTAACCCTGATCTCCTTTGCCATCATTGAGGCGCCGCCGGGTGACTATCTGGACTCGTACGTGAACAACTTGATCTCCCAGCAACAGGCCGTGGATCCGGCGGAAATAGAGGCTTTGCGTGCCCGTTATGGATTGGGACAGCCGTGGTATGTCCGCTATTTCCGCTGGATGAACGGCATCCTGCACGGCGATCTAGGCCGCTCTTTAGAATGGAACCAGCCCGTATCCAAGCTGATCCTGGAACGCCTTCCCTGGAGTCTGACGATTTCTCTGGCTTCGTTTGCCTTTTCCTATCTGTTGGCCCTCCCCATCGGGCTCTATTCGGCCACCCATCAGTATTCGCCGGGCGATTATGCCGTTACCCTGATTGGATTCCTGGGCCTGGCCATTCCCAATTTTCTACTGGCCCTGATCATCCTCTGGATCTACTTCAAGATGACGGGCAAGGTGGCTGTGGGTCTCTTTTCCGACCAGTATCAGATGGCACCCTGGAGTTTTGCCAAGTTTGTGGACTTGCTCAAGCATGTCTGGCTGCCGGCTGTGATCGTGGGAACGGCCGGCACCGCGGGGCTGATCCGGGTCATGCGCGCCAACCTACTGGACGAACTGGAGAAGCCATACGTCATGGTGGCCCGCTCCAAGGGGTTGCGAGAAGGATGGCTGCTGTTCAAATATCCCTTCCGCATTGCGCTGAACCCTGTGGTGAGCACCATCGGCTGGACGTTGCCGGCCCTGGTGAACGGCGAACTGCTGGCATCCCTGGTGTTGGGGTTGCCCACCATTGCGCCGCTCTTCGTCGGCGCCTTAATGAGCCAGGACATGTTCCTGGCAGGCAGCATCGTCCTGATCCTCAGCACCCTGACCCTTGTCGGGACGTTGATTTCAGACGTGCTCCTGGCCTGGTTGGATCCTCGCATTCGCGAGGCGATCTGACGAGCCTGCCATCCGAAGGAAGGGAGAACCATGGCTGTCATCGAAGAAGTGCTTCGCCCCGACGACCATAGCCCGAAGTCGGTAGAAACTGAAGTGGCTGTCGCCACCCCCGGGCAGCTCATGCGCTGGAAGTTCATGCGTCACCGGGTGGCGGTGGTTTCCCTGGCCGTGTTGGTCCTGTTCTATCTGGTAGCGCTCTTCGCTGAGTTCGTCGCCCCCTACGACCCTGCCCGCTATGATACTGATTTCATGATGGCGCCTCCGCAGCCCATCCGCTTTATTGACAACGGTCGCTTTGAACTGCGGCCTTTCGTCTATGGCCTGTCCTCCGCCATGGATCCGAACACGTTCAAGATTACCTACCAGGTGGATCCCACTCAAAAGTATCCCATCTACTTTTTCGTTCGGGGAGATCCGTACAAACTGTGGGGTGTGTTTGAGACAGATCTGCACCTCTTTGGTGTCAAAGAAGGAACCCTGCATTTGTTCGGTACGGACAACCAGGGTCGCGATATGCTCTCCCGCATCATCTATGGCGGACGCATCTCTCTGTCAGTCGGCCTCCTGGGCATTGCCATCAGCTTCATCATCGGCATCGTCGTAGGAGGCATCTCCGGCTATTTTGGCGGTGTGGTCGACATCATCATTCAGCGGGTCATCGAGTTCCTGCGTTCGATCCCCACCCTGCCCCTGTGGATGGCACTGAGCGTGGCCCTGCCGCCCACCTGGTCCGTCGTGCAGACCTATTTTGGCATTGTGGTCATCCTGTCGTTGGTGGGCTGGACCGGGTTGGCCCGGGTGGTGCGGGGTAAGTTCATGTCCCTCCGGGAGGAGGAGTACGTCATGGCGGCCCAGCTCAACGGCGCCAACGAAGCCCGGATCATCTTCAAGCACATGCTGCCTTCCTTTTACAGCCACATCATCGCTTCGTTGACCCTTAGCGTGCCAGGGATGATTTTGGGCGAGACAGCGCTGAGCTTTATCGGCCTGGGGCTCCAGCCGCCCGCCATCAGCTGGGGTGTTCTGCTCAAGGATGCCCAGCATATCCGGGTGTTGGCCAACGCACCCTGGCTTTTGCTTCCAGGCCTCTTTGTTGTGGTAGCCATCCTCTGCTTTAACTTCGTGGGGGATGGGCTGCGAGACGCCGCCGACCCCTACGTGAACTAGCGCAGAACCCATCGGCCTATTTCTGCCCGACTCAACCAGGAATCCTGTTATGGATAGCGATTCGATATTGCTGGAAGTGCGAAACCTCCACACCCGCTTTTTTTCCCGGGAGGGGGCCCTGGCCGCAGTGGATGGCCTGAGCTTCAACGTCCGTCGGGGGGAGGCGCTGGGGATTGCCGGCGAAAGCGGCTGCGGCAAAAGCGTCACCGCCCAATCCATCCTGCGCATCGTGCCCCGACATGGCAAAATTGTGGACGGTGAAATCCTCCTCCACCAGGACGACAAAATCGTGGACCTGGTCCGCCTGGACTGGAAGGGCCGGGAGATCCGCGATATCCGGGGCCGGGTCATTTCCATGGTCTTCCAGGAGCCCATGGCCGGGTTCAGCATGGCCTACACCATCGGCAACCAGATCATGGAGGTGATCCAGCTCCATCAACGGGTGAATCGCCAGGAAGCCCGACAGCGGGCCATCGAGATCTTGCGGCGGGTGGGCATGCCGAAACCGGAGCAGGCCATCGATGCCTACCCGTTCGCCCTCAGTGGCGGCATGCGCCAGCGGGCCATGATCGCCATGGCTCTGGCCTGCACCCCTAGCCTCCTCATTGCCGATGAGCCCACCACCGCCGTGGATGTCACCATCCAGGCCCAGGTGTTGCAGTTGATGAAAGAGCTGCAGGAAGAAATGGGCATGGCCCTCATGGTCATCACCCACGATCTGGCCGTCATCTCTGAGCTCTGTGACCGGGTGATGGTCATGTACCTGGGCAAGGACGTGGAAAGTGCTCCCGCCGGTGAATTGTTTCGCAATCCCAAACATCCCTACACCGTTGGCCTGCTCCGTTCCGTGCCCCGGCTGGGGGAAGGAAAAACCCAGGAGATCCAGGCCATCGAGGGTAGTGTGCCCGGCCCCTATGCCCGGCCGACTGGCTGCCCATTCCATCCCCGGTGCCCTGAATTCATCCCCCACGTCTGTGATGTCATTCCTCCACCCCAGGTGGAAGTGGCCCCCGACCATCGGGTACGCTGCCATTTGTATGCAGACGTCCAGCCGCAGCAAGAAGCCAGGATGGTAGCACAAAATGATGACTGATCCGGATTCCGTGCTGGAAGTTCAAGATCTGACGAAGCACTTTCCCATCACCCGGGGATTTTTGCGGCGGGTTATCGGCCACGTTCGGGCTGTGGATGGAGTAAGCTTTCGCCTGCGTCGGGGTGAAACCCTGGCGCTGGTGGGCGAAAGCGGTTGTGGCAAAACCACCACAGGTCGTTGTGTCATGCGGGCCATCGAACCCACATCCGGCTCCGTCTTCTTTCGGCCTGCGCCGGATGCCAGCCCGGTGGACATTACCAGGCTCGATCGGCGGACCCTGCGGGATATCCAGCGCCACATGGGCATGATTTTCCAGGATCCGTACGCTTCCCTGAATCCCCGGATGACCGTTCTGGAGATTGTGGGGGAGCCGTTTATCACCCGAAAATTGCTCAGCGATCGACGGGAGCTGGAGCGCCGGGTGGCCAGCCTCTTACAAAACGTGGGCCTGGATCCAGCCCTGATGCGACGCTATCCCCATGCCTTCAGTGGCGGCCAGCGTCAGCGAATTGCCATCGCCCGAGCCCTGGCCTTGAACCCGACCCTGGTGGTCGCAGATGAACCGGTTTCCGCCTTGGACGTGTCGGTCCAGGCCCAGATCTTACGGCTACTCAAGGACCTGCAGCAGGAATTCCACCTTTCGTACCTCTTTATCACCCACAATCTGGCTGTGGTGGAATACCTCAGTGACCGGGTTGCCGTGATGTATGTAGGTAAAATCGTGGAGCTGGGAGACACAGCCCAAATCTTCACCCGGCCGAGGCATCCCTACACCGAGGCCTTACTGGCTGCTGTGCCCGTCATCGAGGTGGACGGGGAGCGCCGCCGGGAGCGTATTGTGTTGGAAGGCGATGTAGCAGACCCGGCCCACGTGCCCGATGGCTGTGCGTTCCATCCCCGGTGTCCGTATGCCGCCCCGATCTGTCGTACCCAGGAGCCTCCCCTGGTGAACATGGCGGGGCGGGATGACGCTCCCCACTGGGTCCGCTGCCATTTTGCAGACGAATTGGAGCTGCGCGGGGTCGCATACAGCGCCACGGCTACCCCGGGCGCAACCGGCCAACCCAACGCGTAGGACGGGCAGGTCGATTGATCTTGATAGCCTGCAGAAAGGAGGTGCGTCGTCGAGACATCTTCCCGGGATAGGACAGGCACCCTTTTTCTCGGATGAATCGCCCCCTTGTATTGCGTCCTGATTGTTTCCGCCAACATTTCACCTGTATCAACCTGGAGGAACGGCATGAGTATCAGACACAAGTCATTGAAGGTGCTATCTCTGTTTCTGTTCTGTACCCTTTTGTTGGCCGCGTGTTCCCAGCCGGCATCGGAGCCGGCCACCGGCCCGGCAGGGGAAGAGCCGGCAGCGTCGACCGCGGACAGCGGCCAGACGCCCAGCGAGGCTCAGTCATCCAGCGAGGCGGTGGGGGCGCCTGCAGGGGCGGGGCCTATCCTGACGGATAAGCCTGCCGATGCTGGTGAACGCCCTGTGCAACAGGAGATCTTCAACTCGCCAGCGGACTACGAGGCTGCCTCTGGCATGGCGATTACCGAATACCATGAGGCTCCCCAACTGGCCGAGCTGGTCGCTGCAGGCGAGTTGCCGCCGGTGGCCGAGCGCCTCCCCAAGAACCCCATCGTGGTGAAGCCGGAGGAAACCATCGGCAAGTACGGCGGCCAACTCCGCAACAACATCACCGGGCAGAACACCCTCCGCTCCTCCGAGGCCGGTTACTTCAACTACGAGCCGCTCACCATCCACAATCCCCAGGGAGAGATCGTGCCCAACGTGGCCGAATCTTGGGAATGGTCCGACGACTATACCGTGTTGACCCTGCATCTGCGCGAAGGCATCAAGTGGAGCGACGGCGTCCCGTTCACGGCGGATGACCTCCTGTTCTGGTGGGAGGACTACATCCTCAACGACGAACTGGTCCCCTCAAAGCCGACGCTGTTGACCCGGGGCGAGCAACTGGCGGAATTCACCAAGGTGGACGACTATACCGTCCAGTTCGCCTTTGCCGAGCCCTACGCCCTCTTCACTACCTACCTGGGCAGCTGGGGCTTCCCCCGCACCGACCCGACCAGCATGCCCAAGCATTATCTCTCCCAGTTCCACCCCAACTATGTCGAGATGGAAGAGATCGAAGCCATGATGCAGGAAGAAGGCTTCGACAACTGGGTGGACTTCTTCCAACACATACGCAGCTTTGACAACCCGGACAAGCCGTCCATTTCGGCCTGGATCCCCAATGAATGGCCACCCCAGCCCATCCAAACCTATCATCGCAACCCTTACTACTGGAAGGTGGATACGGCCGGGAATCAGTTGCCCTACATCGATGAACTGCGCACCATCCGGGTCGCGGATCCAGAAGCCACCCTGCTCAAGACCATCGCCGGGGAGTTTGATTTTGTGCGTATCGCTTACCTGGGTGGCCCGGCTAACCTGCCCGTCCTGGCGGAGAATAAAGAGAGCGGCAACTACCGCTTTGCCTATGCCAACTGGATGCCCAACTCCTTCGCCAACATCATGTTCAACTTTACCACCCAGGATCCGGTGAAGCGAGAACTCTATAACGATGTGCGCTTCCGCCGTGCCCTCTCAGTGGCCATCAACCGGGAAGAGATTGTCAAGCTGATTTATAAAGGCGGCGTCTTCCCCTCCCAGGTGGCCCCGGCCTATGGACCGCCCTATCACGGCGAGTCAGAGCTCTTCCAGTCCTATGCCCAGTTCGATCCAGATCTGGCCAATCAACTGTTGGATGAAATTGGGTTGACCGAGCGGGACAGTGAAGGCTTCCGGCTGGGTCCCAACGGTGAGGAGCTGCTCCTGGTGATCTCCGCCACCACGGCCTGGCCGGTGGAAACGCCCCAGGTGATGGAGCTGGTCAAGAACTACTGGGCAGAGGTGGGGATCCGCGCCACCGTAAAGCCCGAAGCTGGCGAACTCTGGGCTGCGCGCCATAACGCAGGGGAGCATGATATCTCTGCCCGGGGTGCCCATTTCGGCGGCGGTCCAGTCCATCCCACCCTGAACTCCAACACCTTCGCCCTCAGCGGCTGGCAGTGGGCACCGGACTGGGCCCTGTGGCTGGATACGAATGGCGCCCAGGGTGTGGAGCCGCCGGACGACGTGAAGCGCCTCCGGCAACTGCGGGAACAAATCCTGGGCGAGCCAGACGAGGCCAAGCGAAACGAGCTCATGCAGGAAGTGTTCCGCATCCACATGGATAATCTCTGGTCCATCGGCATCGTGGTGGACGATCCCAAGTTTGGCCAGCTCACGGTGGTCAATAACCGGTTGCGCAACGTGCCCACCTGGTCCATCTCCGGCGAGTGGTATCCCCACATCCCGGCCTCCTGGTTCATCAACGAATAGCGTTCCCAAGGGGCCCAACCGCCCCGGCAGCAGTCTGGGCATGACTACGCAAGACGGCGGAGTTTCAAACTCCGCCGTCTTTTTGTCATGGAGAATTGCCTTGCCCTGGATGGTCAGTTGACTGGCTTCAATAGATGGACACTGCCGTCTCCTGGGCGGTGATGAACTCCAGCAGCGCGGGCACGCCTTCCCGGGTCTTCTCGATGCCCCGGCGGATGGCCGGCACGATCTGGTCCGGCTCGGTGATCCGCTCGCCGTAGGCGCCGAAGGCCCGGGCCATGTCCGCATAGTGGCCGGTGATGTTGGTGCTGCCATATTTGGCCGTGGAGACCGGCATGATGGGGATTTCGATGGCCATGGCAAAGTTGTTGAGCAGGATGGAGAGGATGGGGATACGCTCCCGCACGGCGGTCTCGAAGTCCATGCCCGTGAAGCCGATGGCTGCGTCCCCCCACACGTTGATGCAGAGCTTCTCCGGGTGCACTAGCTTGGCGCCCATGGCCAGGCCCAGGCCGTAGCCCAGCTGGGTAGTCTTGCCCCAGCCGATGTAGGAGAGGGGCGTGATGCTCTCCCAGAAGGGGGCCAGCTGGTCCCGGGGACTGCCGGCGTCGTGGGTGATGATGGTGTTGGCCACATCCACCGTGTGCATCAGATCCCAGATGACCCGATATGGAGAGAGGGGTTTCTCGTCGGAGGTCAGCTTGGGCATCCACTCGGCCAGCCAGGCCTCCTTGCCTTCCCGGATGCGTCGGGCCAGGGCTTCGGCCCGGCCCAGCCGCTGGCTAACCAGCCGCTCCCGGATGGCGCTCACCAGGGCCTGGAGGGTCAGGCGGGCATCCCCCACCAGGGTGTAGTCGGCCGGCACATCTTTCTGGATGTCGGCGGGATCCAGGGTGGCATGGACCACGGTCTTGCCCGGGGGGATCTTGACCCCGAAGCTGGTGATGCTGAAGCTGCAGCCGATGCCGAAGATGAGGTCGGCCTCGTGGAGGAAGTCGTAGACCGGCTTGGGATGGCTGCGGTTGGCGCAGCCCAGGGCGAGGGGATGGTTTTCGGGGAAGGCGCTCTTGCCGTTGAGGGTGGTGGTGACGGGCGCCTCCAGCAGCTCGGCCAGCTCCTGCAGTTCCGCCCAGGCTTTCGCATAGTGGATGCCCTGGCCCGCGTAGATGAGGGGGCGCTGGGCCTCCAGGAGGACATCGGCCACGATGGCCACATCCTCGGGGTCAGGCCCGTAGCGGGTCTTGCGGACGGGCTGGTAGATCAGGGGGACGGGCAGCTCGGCGTGGATCAGGTCGCTGGGGATCTCCAGCAGGGCAGGGCGGGGACGCCCGTTGCGGACCGCGCTGAAGGCCCGGCGCATGGCCGCGGGCAGGGCTTCGGGCACCGTGAGCTGCTCGCAGGATTTGGTCACATGGCGGTAGTTCAGGGCCGAGTTGAAGTTGGGCTGCACCTGGTTGATGGCCCGGGGGTAGCCCATGGGCAACACCAGGATGGGCGAGGAATCGCCGTAGGCCTGGGCCACGCCGCCGAAGGCGTTCTCCGCGCCGGGGCCGTGCTGCATGCAGAAGACGCCGATTTCCTCACCGCTGGTGAGGCGGCTGACGGCGTCGGCCATGTGCAGGCCGATGCGCTCCTGGCGCACGATGATGGTGCGGATGTCCACCTTGGCGGCGGCCTCGATCAGGTGGTTGACCGGATAGGCAAAGAGGTATTTGACCCCTTCGGCTTTCAGGATCTGGGCAATGGCGTCAGCAACATGCATGGGGAGCCTCCTTGGATGACCTCTGGTTGGGGTGCGTGTCCCATTTGGGGCGCCCGGTGGCGGACCATGGCCTGCGGAAGGTCAATCCCCAAAGTGGGTCACACCCTTTCGTTGAGCAGCGGGATTCATCTGTCCGGGGCAGGGAATGATGGAGCCGGGGCTGCCCCGGCTCCCCTGATCATAGCGTATTTTTGGTGAGGAGAAAAACAGCCGCTTTGGGGAATTAGATGGGCCGCATCCGCCAGATGTCCAGGGATTCCACATGGGCGGTGCCGCCCTGGGCTCGGAGTTCCAGCCCCTGGTGGCCGGGATCCGCCTGGATGACCCGGGTGACCGCGATGCGGCCGTCATCCGCGAAGAGCTCCAGCACCGATCGATCCAGGAAGAGTTGCAGCTTCAGGGCTGGCTGAGTGGGTTCGGCCAGGGGGACGGCCGTGCCGGCCACGGTCAGGCTTCGGCCATCCCAAGTGACCGGGATGGCCTCCTCGCCGTCTGGTGAGCGACGCAGGCGCAGCTCCACGGCCTGGGCCTTCCCCAGCCTGCAGGAGAGGTGAATTTCCAGGGCATCCCCCTCGGCGTCCAGAACATAGCCACTGGGGGAGAGGGGGAGGTCGGCGCAGGCTGTGTGTTCGGCCCGGAGCTGGGCCACTTCCGGAACGGGGGACTGGCGCGGGATGCCGTCCGGACCCAGGGTCAGGACCCGGGGGAGGGCCAGGCAGCCGTTCCAGCCACGTCCTGGCGGGAAACCTCGCACCCAGCCCAGGAGGATACAGCGGCCGGTGGGGTCATAGAGGGTGTTGGTGGCATAGAAGTTGGGCACCTGGCCCTGGCCGGGGTCCAGGATGCCGTGGCGTGAGGGGGTAAAGGTCAGGCTGTCCAGGTGGAAGGTGCCGGTCAGGTACTCCACCGGGCGATAGGGCGAGGTGAGCAGGATCCACTGGTCGCCGACCTTGAAGAAGTTGGGGCATTCGTGGAAGCGGACGGCGCTGCGGGGGCTCTGGTGGAGCAGGCCCCGGTAGTGCCAGCGGGTCAGGCTGTCGTCGTCGGCTTCGTAGAGGGCGACGGCGGCCACCTCGTCGAAGGCCCCGCCCAGGACCAGAAAGGTGCGGCCGGCTTCTTCGAAAATGTAGGGGTCGCGCCAGTCGCCCTCGAAAGGGGGGCCGCCGTGGGTTTCCAGGGAGAGGATGGGATTGGCCGGGTGTTTTTGCCAGGTAATCCAGTCGGGGTCGCCCAGTGCGGCCCACTGCTCATTGGGCGGCCGATGGCCGTCCTGGTCCGGCCCCACTTTGGTGTAGAAGAGCATGGGCTGTCCCTGGCCGTTGACCCGGGCACAGCCGGAGAAGCAGTGGGCCTCGCCCAGTTCGGTGGAGGGCCAGAGGGCGATAGGCAGGTGTTCCCAGTGGACCAGGTCGGTGCTGCGGGCGTGGCCCCAGTGGATGTGACCCCATTGGTCGTCATAGGGATTGTGCTGGTAGAAGAGGTGGTAATAGCCGTTGTGGTAGATGGTGCCGTTGGGGTCGTTCATCCAGTTGGCCGGCGGCCGGAAGTGGTAGATCGGCCGGGTGGGGTCGGCGGCCGCCCTGGCTGCCGCAGCTTCCACACTGGCCATGGCACGGGCGATGGCGGGATTGGGATGGGTTGGCATGGCTTCTCCTTAGTTTGGGTGCTGGCTTGTTTTTGGGGCTGGGTTGCTGGCTTTTGGGGTAGGCCCGTGAACGTGTGGGCTACACCTTAATACCGCCCATCATGATGCCTTCGACCAGATATTTTTGGCCAAATGTATAGACTACCACGGTCGGTATCATGGAAAGGACGATACCTGCCAGCACAATAGAGATGCTACCGGTCATCATGTAGCCCTGTAAGTCAAAGAGGCCCAGGGGAACTGTGAATTTCTCTTTGGTGACGAGAAAGATGAGCGGCCGGAAGAATTCATTCCAGTGAAAATTAAATGTCAGCACGCCGAGTACAGCGAGTCCCGATGAGGCAAGGGGTAGGTAAATTTGGGCGAAAACTTGCCAGGGGTTGGCTCCATCCAGGACGGCGGCTTCTTCATACTCCACAGGAATCATCAGAAAATACTGACGCAGCAGAAACGTCCCGAAAGCGGTGGGCAGGGCCGGCAGGACCAGGGAAGACAGGGTATCTGCCAGTCCCAGGTACTTGCTGATTAACGTATAGAGCGGGATGATGGTGGCCTGGATAGGAACCATCATGGTCATCATGACCAACCAAAAGAGAACTGTTTTCCCTGGAAATTCCAGGCGGGCGAAGGCGTAGCCAGCCAGGGATGCCGTGATGAGTTGACCGACCACGATGTTCACAGTGACCGAGACGCTGTTCAGAAATTGGTGCCAAAAAGGGATCTGGCGAAAGACTTCTCGATAGTTGCTCCAGTCCGGTTGAAGAGGGATCCACTGGGGGGGGACATGAAAGGACTCCATGGGTTGGCGCAACGAAGTGGCCACCACCCAGGCCACGGGTGCCAGAACCACAAAGCTGCCCCCTAGCAGAATGGCCAGGGTAATGCCCCGCGTTAAAAGATTCGGCATGTGGCCGATGCGCCTGCTGCTTCGTTGCTGAGAGGTGGTTGCCCCATAGAAACTAATGTCTGACTGATTCATCACGCGACTATCTGGAGTTAAGTCCGGTCTCCTCCACTAGTACTTGACCACACTGGTTTTCGGTAGTCAGTTCGCGGCCCCATGGAGCGGACATCATTCCGTTAAGATTCACTGTGGTCGAGTACTAGCCTTTGAGTCCTCCCATCATGATACCCTCGATCAGGTAACGTTGGCCAACAAGGTACACAAGCAGCACAGGAATCATGGAAAGCACAATACCGGCCAAGACCACTGAGATGCTTCCCGTCATCATGTACCCCTGCAGGTCAAAGAGGCCTAGAGGAATGGTGAACTTTTCTTTGCTGACCAGGAAGATCAGGGGACGGAAGAATTCATTCCAGTGGCCGTTGAAACTCAGCACCGCCAGCACAGCCAGGCCGCCCGATACAAGGGGCAGGTAGATTCGATAGAATACCTGAAAGGGGTTGGCGCCGTCGATCATGGCTGCTTCTTCGTAATCCCGAGGGATCGTCAGAAAGTATTGCCGCAACAGAAAGGTTCCAAAAGCGGTGGGCAGGGCCGGAAAGATCAGGGATTGGAGGGTATCCGCCAAATCCAGATAGCGGCTCATGAGGATGTAAACCGGGATGATGGTCGCCTGGATGGGAATCATCATGGTTGCCATGATGAGCCAGAAGAGCACATTTTTGCCAGGGAAATTTAAGTGGGCGAAGGCGTATCCAGCGAGGGCCGCGGTGGTCAACTGCCCCAGGACGATGCTGCCGCTTACCACAAAGCTGTTAAAAATTTGTTTCCAGAATGGAATACGTTCGAAGACTTGCTGATAGTTGCTGAAGTCTGGATGGATGGGAATCCACTGGGGAGGGACACTGAACGATTCAGCCGGTGTGCGTAACGATGTAGCAACGACCCAGGCGAATGGTGCCAGGACCACAAAACTGAACAGGAGCAAAAGGATCAGTCCGATCCAGTAGCCCAGGCGGTAGCGCAAGAATGCCTGCCCTCCTGTCGTCCGAGTCCTATTGGGCAGATATGGTGTCGAGGTCTGCATTGGGGTATTCCTCAAGCATCTACTCTTTCTATTAGCTCATCAAGCTTTATTGATAGAAGACCCAGCGCCGGCTCAGCCAGAATTGAGCCATGGTCACCAGCATGATCACGATAAAGAGGATGACCGTGATCGCGGACCCGTAACCAAATTCCAGGTTTTTGAAGGCCGCTTCATACATCACCATCACGGCAGTCCGGCTGGCATCTCCAGGGCCACCTCTGGTCATGATGTAGGGCTGCTCAAAAACCTGGAGCGCGCCGATCACGCTGACTACAATGGCAAAGAGCAGGGTCGGGCTCAACATGGGCAGAATGATGTGCCAGATGCGACGGAGCCCTGTGGCCCCGTCCACATCGGCTGCGTCCAAAATTTCTGGAGAAATATTGGTCAATCCTCCGATGAATAAGATGAAGGTGAAGCCCAGTTGATGCCAGACATAGGCAATCATGACGGTGATCAAGGCCCATGTGCTGGAGTTGAGCCACGGAACGCGAGGAAGACCGATAAGGGTCAGGTAATAGTTGACGACGCCAAATTCCCTGTGAAACATGTATCCCAGCGAAATGGAAACGGCCGCGCTGGACATCAGCAATGGGAGAAAGAAGGCGGACCGAAAGTAGTACCGAAAGAAACGCCCCATCTTTTGAGTGACAGCAAGGGCTAAAATCAGGGCAAGAACGATCTGGGTCGTCACAGCCATGGCCACGAACCGAAAGGTATTCAGGAAGCTCGTGAGCACTTGCTTGTCTGTGATCAGGCGCTGATAGTTCTCGGCACCAACCAGCTGGGGCGCAGTAAAGACATTCCACTGAAAGAAGCTAAGCCCAAAGGACACCAGCACCGGGCCTGCTGTAAAGATAAGGATCCCCAACACCGTTGGTAATAAAAAGAGGTACCCCATAGCGGCTTTTCGCCTTCGCATTCCTGTCAGCGTATTCGCAGTCAGCCAGGCCAGGGGGCCGCCTCCCGTGCCAGGTTGTTTTGATATCTGGGAAGCATTCTGCATATGGGCCATGTAATCCTCCTGAGGGAGGCCGGGCAGCCGCTACGCCGCCCGGCCTCGTTGCCTTCGTATACTTTGTTGGATCAGCCTTCCAGTTTGTACATGTTCTGACCCTGCCGAGCATAGAGCTCTTCCAGCTCTGCCTGCATCTGATCCAGGGCCTGCTGCGCGGTCAGCTCAAAGGTCATTGCCAGGCCCGTATACTTGGTGAAGATGTTCGTCATGGCGTTGGAGATGGGCGGCGCCGGGATAGGAGCAGTGTCGGGGTGATCATCCAGGGTAGAGTAGAAGACTTCCCAGTGCTCAGGTCCGGTTTCGGCAAAGGCCTCTGCGTTCACCATGGATCGCCGCGATGGGGTGGTTAGAATGACCGGGTTGAAGATGCCATTGACTGCCATCCCCTCTTTGCTCACCTCCAGCTTCTGAAATTCCCAGGCGATGTCTTTGTGTTCCGAGCCCGTGAACATGAATTTGCCGCCCGTGCCAAACTGATGTCGCTGGGACTTCCACTTTGGGAACAACTGGACATCGAAGGCTCCCTTCGGCATGCCGGCGTTATGGAGACCACCGGCCCAGAAGCCACCTGCCGGTGTCATCCCCAACTTGCCGCTAGTAAAGAATCCCTGCAGGGTCTGGCCACCGCCCAGCTCGATGGCCGGAGCTGTGCCTTCCCGGGTTAATTCCTGCATGAGTTCCAGGGCCTCCACATTGGCCGGATCATTGGCCTTGGGTGCCAGCCACCGGAAACCGCCACCCCGGCCCTCGGCAGCAGGGTCGTCTTTGTAAAAGGTCTGCCACAGCCATTCGCCCCCTGGTGCCCGCTCTTCCGTCAGCAGGTTGCTCTCGTTGACAAAGATCCAGGGCATCCAGCTACCCCACAGGCGGTTCGTCCAGGCATAGCCGAAGACCTCGGTCTCTCCACTGGCGTTCTTTTTCGTGATGGCCCTGGCAATTTCCAGGAAATCCTCCACCGTCCAGTCCGACGCCGGATGATCATACCCCGCCTCGGCGAAGAGTTCCGTGTTGTAGTACATGTTGGCCGCGTTGAAGTCACGGGAAAGCTCGTACAGGCTGCCCTCCCACATCATGGCTTCAATCAACGATGGATGCACATCGGCGAAATACTCTGCCAGTTCTGCCTCGTCTCGCTTGACATATTCATCCAGCGGTTCAGCCAAACCCTGCCCCGCATAAAGCTGGGTGGCTTCGGTGGCTGCAAATCCGATGTCCAGGGTTTGTCCGGCAGCAACCATGGACAGGATCTTGCTGGCCACCTCTTCATGGTCGATGCCTGTCACGTTGATATATTCGATCTCCACCTGGCCATTCCGTTCCATGAAGAGGTCTGCCAGGGGCTGCTCGTTGGTGGCATTGCCCTGTACCCGCAGTAAGATCTTTTCCGCCGCGGGCGCCGCGGATTCACTTCCCTGCTCTGCTGCCGGTGCCTGTGGGGCGGCAGGCGTGCTACAGGCAACCAGGGTCATGCCGAGGGATGTCAGACCTGCCATACGTAGAAAACTGCGGCGAGAGATGGGGCGTGCGGATGTCTCCTGCAACATGTGGAATCTCCTTTGCTCTTCATTCAGTTTTGACTTCTGCCAGATGGCAATCAAGGACCATGGTCAATGAAGCCGGGATGAATCGGGCCGTATATCTCAAAGCCTCTGATCCCGGAACGCGTCATGTCCTTCCTCAGAAGGCACCCGCAGTTTGACGGGATCAGGCTATCCCGGTATCCTGAGGGCACAGAAGTTGTCTCGGATGTTCACTGGCGCTTCCCAGCTTACCCATGACCCCATTCCCCCACAAGGTCCTCATCCGGACATCGACCGGACGCGATCCGGACCATGGCCATGCTTGCCGGTATGTTTGATGATTTCGAACAACAACTGCGGGAAACCCTCACCCACCTCTACGACCCCACCTTCCAGCCGCCCGAGCTGGTGCGCAAGGTTCTGGCCGCCACCGAAGCCGCCCCCGGCACCTCCCTCCAGGACCTGGTGGTACGGGCCATCGCACGCCTGGAGCCCGCCCCCCACGTGCCCGCCACAGCCCGGCTCCGCCGCCTCCACGCCCTCCTGGCCTACCGCTACGTCCAGGAGCTGACCCAGGAGGAGACGGCCGAGCGGCTGGGCATCACCCCCCGCCACCTGCGCCGGGAACAGCAGCGGGCTGTGCACCTCCTGGCCCAGCGCCTCTGGGAGCAGTACCGTCGGCGCTCTGCCCCGGTGACGGATGAGGGGATGAATGCGGGGATGAACGAAGTGACGAAAGAACTGACGGAGGGTCCCGAAGCCCTGGAGCCAGCCCCGTCCGATGTCCCGTCTGACCCCGCCCAGGCCTGGCGCTCCCAGGTGCACCGGGAGCTGGCCTCCCTCCAGCAGAACGCCCCCGGCCAGGTGGCCGATGTGTTGGCCGCCATCCAGGATGTGGTCCGCATCCAGCAGCCCGTGGCCGCCCGCTACCAGGTGCAGCTGACGGCCGAATCGGAGCTGCCCGCCGGCGTGACCTCGGTGCACCCCTCCATCCTGCGCCAGATCCTGATCATGGCCGTGCAGCGCCTGGCCCAGCAGATGGCCGGGGGACGGATCCGGCTGGCCGCCCGGCCCGACGGGGACGCGGTGGCCCTGCAGGTCGTCAGCACACCTGCAGCCCAGTCGCCCCCCAACAGCGAGTTCATCCGAGAGACGGTGGCCGCCCAGGGGGGCACGGTTCAGATTCGCCACGATCCGGAGCACAGCGGCTTCCACATCCGGCTGCCCCGGGTTCGTGAAGTCAAGGTGCTGGTGGTGGACGACAACCGGGACCTGGTCCACGTCTATCGCCGCTACACGGAGCGCACCCGCTATCGCATCAGCCATGTGGCCGAGGGCCAGCGGGCCTTTGAGGCCATCGCCACCCTGGCCCCGGACCTGATCGTGCTGGACGTGATGCTGCCCGATATGGACGGTTGGGAAGTGCTGACCCGGCTCCACGAGGACCCCCAGACCCGGGGGACGCCGGTGGTGGTGTGCTCAGTGGTACGGGGGGAGGAGCTGGCCCTGGCCCTGGGCGCGACGCTCTACGTGGCCAAGCCGGTGGGGCGGGAAACCTTTATCCAGGCGCTGGAGCTGGCTCTGGCGCGAGCAGGGAGGCCGCCAGCTCCAGGGAGCCCTCCATGAATTTGTGCACCGGGATTCCCTGGCCCAGGGTGATGGTCCACTGGGGGACAGTGGACGGCTGGACGGTCAGATCCTGGGCCGAGACGATAGTGACGGGGATCTCCCGTAGCCCGGGGTCCTGGCTCTTTTGCGCCAGGAAGGCCCAGCCGTCCATGTCTGGCAGGCTGATGTCCAGGAAAATGGCATCGGGGGGCCGGGTACGGAGGATGGAGAGGGCCTCGCCAGCGCTCCCCACGCCGCTCACCGTCAGCCCGGGCACCAGGAGCTTCAACATGCGGGCCAGCAACTTGCGGAAGTCCGGATCGTCGTCCACGATGAGGATGTGGGCCACGGGACGGCCCAAAGCATCCAGGCTGGCCTGCAGATCGGCCCGGGTCACGGGCTTGATCAGGTAGCGGACCGCGCCGGCATCCCATACCTGGCCCATGGTGGAGGGGAGCACCGTGCCGATGACCGGCGTATCCGGCGCCAGGGGGCGCAGCCGCTCCAGCAGGCCCTGCAGCTGGGCCGGCTCTGGGGCGTTGACGAAGAGGGCGTGGGCCGGGCACTCCTCCAGTTCCTCCAGCACCTCCTGCTCATCCAGGGCTTCCACCAGCTCCAGGTCGTCGAAGTGTTGGGCCAGCATGTGGTAGAGCTCGCCACTCTGGTCGCAGACGATGACGCGCCGGCTGTAGGGAAGCCGGGGGATGGCCGGGCGTTCGCTGCGCTCCAGCCACTGCCACTCCTCACTGATCCACCGATTGGGCGGCGCGATGGCCTCGGCCAGGGGAAAGATGGGTAGCTGGAAGACAAAGGTGCTGCCCTGGCCGGGCTCGCTCTCCACCCAGATGCGCCCCTCGTGGAGTTCCACAAACTGCTTGCTAATGCTCAGCCCCAGGCCGCTGCCGCTGCGATCCCGCCAGACGCTGTTGGACCCCTGGTAGAAGGGCTCGAAGATCCGCTCCGTGTCCTGGGGCGCGATGCCCGGCCCGGTATCGATGACCCGCACCACCACGTAGGGCGCCTTTTCCTCGATTTCCACCTGAACGCCACCCCTTTCCGTGTAGCGGGCCGCATTGCTGACCAGGTTGAGGATTACCTGGCGGATGCGGGTGCGGTCGCAGTAGACCGTGGGGATGGGCTCGTCTGCCTGGAAGCGCAGCCAGAGGCCCTTCTTCTCCGTCAGGGGGCGGACCGTGGTCACCGCCGCCTCGATCTCCTGGCACAGGTCCACCCACTCCCGGTGTAGGGTGAGGCGGCCGGCCTCAGTCTGGCTCAGGTCCAGGACGTCGTTGACCATGCTGGCCAGGTGGGTGCAGTTGCGCTGGACGATGCGCAGATCCTCCAGCAGGGTGGCGGGCAGGCTGTGGTGGTAGAGGTCGGGCTTTTCCACCATGAGGTCCACCAGGCCGATGATCATGTTGAGGGGTGTGCGGAATTCGTGGCTCACCTTGGCCACGAAGGCGGCCTTGGCCTTGTGGGCCTCCTCGGCCATCAGGCGGGTCATGGCCAGCCGCTCGTTGAGCAGGTCCAGTTGCCGGTTGGCGTGGAGGAGCTCATCCAGCACCTGCTCCAGCTCGGCCTTGCGCTGGCGTGCCTCTTCCAGCAGTTGCTGGGCCCGCTGGTAGTGTTGCCAGGACCAGAGGACCACCTGCTGCACCGGCCGGGAGCGGGCGTATAGCAGGCCCATGGCGATCCAGAGGCCGGCCAGCACCAGGGAACGGTCGGCAGGTGTGACCGGTCCTGGCAGGGAGGAGAGCCAGAGCAGGGAGCTGAGGCCGGCGGTGGCCAGGGCGAAGGGCAGGTCCACCAGGGCGAGGGCCAGGATGAGGGGGGTGGGGGCCAGGGTCAGCAGGCCGGGGTAGGCCAGCCAGCGGTAGCCGGCCACGATGAGCAGTGCGCAGCCCAGCGGGGCCGTCCAGCGGGCCATCAAGGGCCAGCGCTGCTTCAAGAGGTAGACCAGCAGGGCCAGGAGGCAGAGGCTGTTTCCCAGCAGCAGGCCCCGGAAGCGCAGGGTGAGATCTTGTTGGAAGTCGCTCAGCCACATGGTCACTAGCCCCATGGCCACGAACAGGGCCATGGCCCAGTGCAGGGAGATGCGAAGTTCCGCACTGGCCGTCTCGGCCTTGGGCTGGGGTAAAGGCTGGCGCACTGGCTGGACGAAAGGTGTCGTCATGGTCATGGGCACCTCCGAAAAAGGCAGGGAGCTCCAGGCTGGGGATCGCCTGAAACTCCCTGGCATTTCGTGTCGTACTCTTGTCGAACCGGCATTTGGAAGGGCTGGATGTCCGGCTTGATCCGTTTCGTACCGGTCGCTGGGACTTTTGCCTACCCCTTCACCGCCCCGGCGGTCAGGCCGGCCACCATGAAGCGCTGCCCCAGCATGTAGATGATCACCACCGGGACGGCCATGAGCAGCGCGGCGGCCATCAGCTCGCCCCAGGGCAACACGTCGCCGATGATCATCTGGGCCAGCCCCACCGAGAGGGTGAAGAGCCGCTCCTTGGAGAGGAAGACGTAGGCGAAGAGGAACTCTTTCCACGCCTGGGTGATGGCGAAGAGGGCTGCAGCCAGCAGGGCCGGCGCCGCCAGGGGCAGCACAATCCGCCACCAGGCCTGGAAGTGGTTGCAGCCATCGATGAGTGCCGCCTCTTCCAGCTCGTGGGGGATGGAGGCGTAGTACCCCATCATCAGCCAGGTGGCGAAGGGCAGGGTGAAGGTCGGGTACGCAATCATCAGCCCCGTCAGGCTGTTGGTGAGCCGCAGGACGCTGAAGATCTGGTAGATGGGGATGAACATCAGCACGGCCGGCATGAGGTAGGCCACCAGCACCAGGCTGCTGAAGACGTTGGAACCCCGCCAGCGTAGCCGGGTCAGCCCGTAGGCCCCCATGGAGGCCACCACCACCGAGACGGCCGTGCTGACCACCGCCACGATGACCGTATTCTGATACCAGAGGGCAAAGGCCCGGGTCGGCCCGAAGAGGGTCCGGAACTGCTCCAACGTCCACGGCGACGGCCAGAAGACCGACTCGAAACTGGTCCACTGGCGGGTGGTCTTGAAGGCCGTGATCACCACCCAGTAGAAGGGAATCAGTTCGAAGCTGAGCAGGAGCAGCAGGAGAATGCCCGCCACCACACCCCCCAGGCGGCGGGAGAGTCGACGGGCCCGCACCCGACCGGCCGGACTGTCGCCCAGGAATAGGCGGCCCAGGCTCTGGCCCACCCGGGCCAACAGGCTTTCCACGGCGTCGTTGACGATCTCAAACGCCCAGAGGAGCACCCGCAGCACGGTGGTGAAGGGCCAGAAGAAGGCCGACGCCAGCTGGCTGCCGAGACCTTCTACTTCCTCCACCCGGCCCTCTTCCACCCGGCCTCCGGCCGACATGTAACGGCCCAGGAAGAAGATGAAGATGGCCAGGATGGGCGCCATGGTCATGGCCACCGCCACGCCCACGCCCATGCGCAGACTGCCGATGGCATATTCCCACGACAGGATGGAGTAGAGGCGGGTGGCGCCGGCCGGCCCACCGTTGGTCAGCAGGAAGACCTCGGTGAAGTTGTTGAAGGTCCAGATGGTGGAGAGCAACACCGCCACGATGATCACGTAGCGCAGGCCTGGCAGGGTCACGTGCAGGAAGAGCCGCCAGGCGTTGGCGCCGTCGATGCGGGCCGCTTCATAGAGCTCCTGGTCGATGGCGCTCAGACCCGCCAGCATCATGACCGTGAAGAAGGGGATGCCCTGCCAGATGTTGACCAGGATCACCGAGGGCATGGCTGTGCTGTAGGAACCCAGCCAGGGAAAACCCCGTTCCACCAGGTTCATCTGTAGCAGGAACTGGTTGACGCCGCCGTAGACCGGGTCCAGCAGGTTGCGCCAGGTCAGGGCGATCACCACCGAAGGCACAATCCAGGGCAAGAGCACCAGGCCTGTCAGCACATTGCGATAGCGAGTGATGCGATGGATGAGCAGCGCGGCCAGCAGACCCAGCCAGAACTTGAAGAACACCGAGCTGACGGTGTAGACAATGGTGTTCTTCACCGATTGGCGGAATGCATCACTTTCCCACAGGATCTGGTAGTTGCGCAAACCGACGAAAGGCCCGGTCTGGAGGCTCACCGTGTTGGTGAAGCTCAGGTAGACCGCGTTCATGAAGGGATACGCGATCAGGCCACCCATCAAGACGAGGGTGGGCAGGACAAAGACATAGGCGGTGGCCCAGTCCCGGCCCAGGATCCGTTGCAGGGTTACCCGCAAGGTCCGACGTTGCGGTTTGGCGACAGCACCAGATCCGAGATAGGTTGTCTGGCTCATATCCCCCTCTCCCAGCCTTGAAACAGGGTCGACAGGGTGGCGCCTACTCCCCAGGCGCCACCCCACCAGGTTCCTTGCTTACTCACCGGCGGCGCCGAATTCCTTGAAGATCTGGATGGAGCGCTCTGCCGCGTCTTTGACCGCTTCGGCGGCGGTCATCTGGCCGTTGATGACGTTGGCCACCATGTCGGTGTGGATGTTAGAGTTGGCCACCGCACCGATCTGGGCCGTGGACGGCCCCGGCCAGGCCAGGCCGGTCCAGCCGCTGGGATCCAGGGCGGTGTCCTTCAGGGCCGTAGAGATGGGGTTGCCGGCAATCTCTTCCCAGTCCCACATGGTGCTGTAGCCGGGTACGGCATAGGCCACCGCGTTGCTGTAGATGCCCTTCATGACATCTTCCTCGAAGAAGCTGAGGATCAGCTCCTGGGCTGCCTGAGGATTCTTGGCGCCCTTGATCAGGTGGAGGTACATGCCGCCCAGGCCGTTGAAATCCTGCAGGACAGGCCCACCCTTGGGGACGTCGTACATGGTCAGGTCGGCAATCTCCAGCCCGTCGGCCACGGCCTTGGCGTAGACGGTGCCCGCGTTCTGGGTGTAGGCAATCTTGCCGCCCAGGTACGCCTCGTTGTTGGAGGTGTCGGTCCAGCTGAGGACGCCGGGCGGGAGCATGGGCTCCCACTGGGGATTGGTGTAGAGATCCACCAGCCACTCCACCGCGGCCACCGCTTCCGGCGAATCGATGGTCACCTTCTGGCCGGTCTCGTCCACCCAGGTGGCGCCCCAGCCGTGGAGGACCCGGGTGATCAGGTAGCCGCCGTCGCCGCTGCGGTTGACCGTCATGCCCCAGCCCCACATCTCGTTGGCCGGGTCCGAAACGGCCAGGGCCGCGTCCCGCAGCTCTTCGTAGGTGCGCATGCTGGCCAGGTCGATGTTGGCCGCTTCGAAAAGATCCCGTCGAGCCCAGCCGCCGTCGCTGCGGCAGTGGAGGGTGACACCCACATACTCGCCGTCCAGGAAGGTTTCAGCCTTGGGACGGGGGTTCGGCTCGCCGTATTTGGCGCTCACCTCCTGCTGGAGATCGGTGACCGGCTGCAGGGTGCCCAGCTGGTGCAACTGGAAGGGGTTGATGTTGTCGATCCACACGTCGGGTGGTTCCCCGGCCTGGACGGCCGCCGCCACTTTCTGGATGTCCGCGCCGGTGCCGGCGAAACCGGCGGTGTAGGCCACATCCAGCTGCAGCCCCTTTTCCTCCGCAAAGGAGACGATGTGCTGGCGGATAAACTCATTGTATTCGGGGTGGAAGTCCTGCTTGTGGAGGACCCAGAGGGAGCCGGGCTCCGCGGCTGGTGCGGCGCCCCCGGCGCTGCCGGTATCCGTGGCCGGGGCCGGGGCGGCCGGCACGCAGGCGGCCAGCGCGGAGAGGCCAACGGCACTTCCCGTCAACTGGAGAAAGCGGCGGCGGGTCAGGTTGGTCTTGGCCATGGTTTACCTCCTTAGGCATGTCCGTAGAAGTGGATAGAACGAAGAGGCATTGAGGCACGACAGGCGTGAACCTCAAACCCGGGTGATGCCTACAGTGACAGAAAACAACCGGACCGAAAATGACCGGGTTTGGGAAATCCGGCCGATGTCCTGTCCGAGCGTTGAGACCAGACCGGATTTTCAGGCCACCGGGGAGCAGGTTGGCGTAAGTTCCGGCTGGAATTTGTTGGCGGTGGGGTGCTGAAATGGCAGTAATTCTCAGTGAGCAGAAGGATAGCAAAGAATCATTTGGGCGTCAACTAACATAAAAAAGGGGGGGCGTTCCAAATTTTGGGTGAATTGCGCCCACCCTGTTTCCGCCCCGGACGCGCCGCCGGCTACGTGGGTGCTGTCCACGGTGACCTGGTCGTAGGTGCAGCTCGTGGCCGCACGATGCCCCATCTGGCTGGGAAGTCTGACTGGGAAGCCTACAAGCCGGAGATCCGGTTTCCATCCCGCGTGGGACAAAAAGGTCAGCGGCAACAGAGACAAAACCGTCAGAAGGCCACGTACTCCCGCTCCACGGAGAGACCAATGGTATTCGTGTAGTCGTAAAAGGGCGGTGCCAGGTCATAGGTGTCCGCCGCCAGGAAAGAGGCCGGCAGCAGCCGTTCCTGGCCCACCACCTGGGCGAAGGGAACAGGCGCTGTCTCCCATCCGCCTGGCGTGTGCCGTAGCCCGACCATGTGGCCGCTGACGCCGGCCAGGGCCGCTTCCACCCCGGCCCGGCCCACCAGGACAGCCAGCTGCCGGTCCGTCTCATGGGCGAGAGCCCGACACGAACGCTGGATGGTGTCGGGCCGCTGCTGCCGGCAGAGGAGGCCCAGCCGGCTGCGCACCAGGTGGGCCAGGTAGGGGGCCACGCCTGCAGCCAATCCCAACATCCGCTGACCGCTTGCGTCCACTTCGGCCTTCTGGAACTTTTCAGCCAGGAATTGACCCGCCGAATCCCGCAGCCCTTCGGCCGCTACCACCAGACAGATGCCATGGCGTCGGTGGACCGCGGCCACGGCGGTCAAAAATGCCTCCTCGTCCAGGGGGCGCTCCGGCACCAGGATGAGGTGGGGGGCGTCGTCTGGGTGGGACCGGGCCAGGGCCGCGGCCGCGGCCAGCCAGCCCGCATGGCGCCCCATCACCTCCAGCACCGCCACATCATCGAAGTTGCGCATGGCGTACAGGTCCAGGCTAATATCCCGGACGGTCTGGGCGATGAAACGGGCCGCGCTGCCGTAGCCTGGCGCCACCTCGGTGCCAGCCAGGTCGTTGTCGACGGTCTTGGGGATGCCCACCACCCGCAGTGGCTGGCCATCCACTTTGTAGCCGCTGGCGACGCCGTGGCGCTCGAGCCGGTGGGCCGCGGCCATGGTGCCGTTGCCGCCCAAGAGGAGGAGCACGCCGATGCGCCGTTTCGCCAGATGGGCGAAGGCAGCCGGCAGCTCTTCTTCTCGCAGCCGGTAGCGGCCGCTGCCCAGGGCTGCGCCGGGCTGGCGGCTCAGGCGCTCCAGGGCCGTGGCCGGCAGCCCCGTGAGCTCCACCCAGTCGCCCTGGACCAACCCCTGGAGGCCCAGGCGGGCGCCCCAGATCTGCCCGACCGCGCGGTGGGTCTGACAGGCGGCGATGGCCGCGGCCAGGGACGCGTTGACCACCGGCGTCGGCCCGCCGCACTGGAGTATCAGCACGTTCACCATGGCGCTTCAGGCCCAGAGGTGGGCGTACTTCAGGCCGCTGCCGGTGTTGAAGAGGACCACCGTCTCGTCGGGCTGGATCCAGCCCTGCTCCAGCAGTTGCACCTGGGCGGCCAGGCAGGCTGCGCCTTCGGGCGCGGGGAAGATGCCCGTGTGGCGGCCCATCTGGCGTGCGTACGCCAGCATCTCGTCATCGGTGACGGCCACCGCGGTGCCGTGGCTTTCCCGCAGGGCCCGCAAAATGAGGAAGTCGCCCACCGCGGCGGGCACCCGCAGCCCATCGGCCACGGTATGGGCGCCCTGCCAGGGCTCGGCAAATTCTGCGCCCTGCTGGAAGGCGCGCACCATGGGCGCGCAGCCGCTGCTCTGGACAGTGACCATGCGGGGGCGCTTGCTGCCGATGAGCCCCATCTGTTCCATCTCGTCGAAGGCCTTCCACATGCCCACCAGGCCGGTGCCGCCGCCGGTGGGGTAGATGACCACGTCGGGCAGGGTCCAGCCCATCTGCTCGGCCAGTTCATACCCCATGGTCTTCTTGCCTTCCAGGCGGTAGGGCTCCTTCAAGGTGCTCACGTCGAACCAGCCGTGGGCTTCCACTCCTTCCCGCACCCGGGCGCCGCAGTCGGTGATGAGGCCGTCCACCAGGGTGACCGACGCGCCCAGGGTTCGGCATTCCACCTGGAAGGGGGTGGGCACATCCCGGGGCATGAAGACGTGGGCGGGCAGGCCCACGGCCGCGGCGTAGGCGCTGAGGGCACCGGCCGCGTTGCCTGCGCTGGGGATGGCCAGCTCCCGGGCGCCCAGTTCGAAGGCCCGGCTGACGGCCAGGCTGAGCCCTCGGGCTTTGAAGCTGCCGGTGGGGTTCAGGGATTCATCCTTGATGTAGGTGTTGGGGCAGCCGATGGCCTGGCCCAGGCGTTGGGCGTGGATCAGGGGCGTCCATCCCTCGCCCAGGGTGATCATGGCCTCCCGGCGCTGCACGGGCAACACTTCTTCGTAGCGCCAGAGGTTGGCGGGGCGGCTGGCCAGGGCCTGGGGCGTGAGGGTCTGGGCGGCCCGGGCCAGGTCGTAGCGGGCCAGCAGGGGCTTGCTGCAGGCCGGGCAGAGGTTCATCAGGCGATGGGCGTCATAGGTGGCGCCACAATGGCCACATTCCAGGTGGGTCAAGGTGGAGGCAGTTTTCATGTGGCTCCCTTTGTGTTATGCTGATCTTGAGCGTGAATTACGTTGGCATGGGCAATCAGGCGGGCTGGGGACAGGTCGGCCTGCCTGGCCATGGGAGATTATCCCAACTTTTGCCCGGAGCGTCAACAGGGAGAGTTCTGCATGAGAGCTCTGCATGAGATCGTGGCCGGCCTTGGGCCGATGATTGAAATCATCGGCTGGCACACCCCAAGTGCGTTAAAACGCACTCCACGGGGCAGATGGCACCCGGCTTGAATCTCTGTCCAACAGGGATGGGCGTGGGATTGTGAGAGGGAGGATGGAGTGGAGGGCATGCTCAAGACCGTACTGGTGGTAGCCGCCAGCTATCTGTTGGGCTGCTTCTGCACCGCCTACTACCTGGTGCGCTGGCGGATGGGGCAGGATATCCGGACGCTGGGGAGCGGCAACGCCGGGGCCAAGAACGCGGGCCGTATCCTGGGGCCGGCCGGATTCGTGGCCGTCTTCTTGGGGGACGTGGCCAAGGGAAGCCTGGCCGTGGGGCTGGCCCTGTGGCAGGGACTTGCACCCTGGGGCGTGGTCCTGGCCTATCTGGCCGTGGTTCTGGGCCACCTGTATCCGGTCCAGCTGGGATTTCGGGGTGGGAAGGGGGTCGCAGCCGGCTTCGGCGGGCTGTTGGTTTTGGATCCTGTCCTGGCCGCGGGTGTGGTGGTCGCGGCGGGGTTGGCCTTCCTGCTCACCCGTTCCTTCACCTTGAGTGGCCTGGTGGCCATTGGGCTTGCGCCTTTTATCGGCTTGGTGTTGAATAGTACCGCCAGCCAGGTGGTGGCCGTGGCCCTGATCTCGGCATTGCTCCTCTATGCCCACCGCACCAACATGGCCGAGATGATCCGGCAGCGGGCGGCACGCGCGGAGGATGCAACGCACCAGGACCGGGCCAGGGGATGACGGCCGCGGCCCGGCGGGCACGCTGGAAAATATCGACGAAGACCAGGGAACCACTGTCTGGGAGGGGAATCGTGGTTGCGTACACTTTCCGGTATGCTACCGAAGACTGGGAGTTTGAGCAGATCCACCGCCTGAACTATCGGGCCTTCGTGGAGGAGATCCCACAGCACGCGCCCAATCCGGAACGTCGTCTGGTGGATCAGTTTCACCATGAGAACACCTACGCCATCGGGTTGGTAGACGACACGGTGGTAGCCATGCTGGCCTTGCGCTCCCAGCGGCCCTTCTCCCTGGACAAAAAGCTCCCCAACCTGGATCAATACCTGCCGCCCAACCAGTCCATGTGTGAGATTCGCCTCCTGTACGTGGTGCCGGAGCATCGCAACGGCAAGGTCCTGCGCGGCCTCATGGAGCTGGTGGCCGAGTACGGCATCCGTCGGGGCCATACCCTGGCCCTCATTTCCGGCACCACTCGCCAACAGCGGCTCTACCGGCATCTGGGTTTTGTGCCCTTTGGCCCCCAGGTGGGGACGGCTGAAGCCCTCTTTCAGCCCATGTACCTCACCCTGGAGGCCGCCCAACGTCAGACGCCGTGGGTGCGGGCCCTCCGGGCGCTGCAGGAGGGGAAGGACAACGGCCAGGGCGCGCGCCGAACGGCCTCGGCCACGTCTGCTGGCCCGGTGAACTTTCTGCCCGGCCCCGTCAACATCCCCGCCCCGGTGCAGGAAGCCTTCAGCCGGGCGCCGGTCTCCCACCGGGGCGACCGTTTCATGGCCTATGTGCAGGAGGTGAAGGAGCGGCTATGCGCCCTGGTCAACGCCAGGGCTGTGGAGCTTCTGTTTGGCAGCGGCACCCTGGCCAACGAAGCCGTGGCCGCCCAGATCGCCCAGTTGCCGGGGCCCGGCCTGGTGTTGAGCAACGGGGAGTTCGGTCGCAGGCTGGTAGACCATGCCCGGCGCTGGCGGCTGCGCCATGCCCTCATCGAAGCCCCGTGGGGCGAACCCCTGGACTACGCCGCTGTGGAGCACCACCTCACCACCCATCCGGCGCTGGAGTGGCTCTGGTGTGTCCACAGTGAAACCTCCACCGGCATCCTCAACGACCTGCCCCGCCTGACCGAGCTCTGCCGCCGCCATGATGTGAAGCTTTGCGTGGACTGCATCAGCTCCATCGGCGCGGTGCCCTTGGATCTGGGCCAGGTCTATCTGGCTACCGGCGCCAGTGGCAAAGCGTTGGCCTCCTATGCCGGCGTGGCCATGGTCTTTTACAACCACCCCATCCCGCCGGCGCCTACGGCCATCCCCCGCTATCTGGATCTGGGCATCTACGCGGCCAGCGACGGTGTGCCCTTCACCATCTCTTCGAACCTGGTCTACGCCCTGGGGGCTGCCCTGGAACATCGCGCCCGGTATGGCGGCGTGGACGCGTTGGGGAAGGAAATCTCGGCCATGGCCGAGGCCTTGCGCGCGGGCCTGCGCGATCTGGGGCTGACCATCGTCGCGCCGGATGCCCACGCGTCGCCCGCGGTCACCACCATCGCCCTGCCGCCTGGCATCCACTCAGTGGCCCTGGGCGATTGCCTGGAAGAACGGGGCTACCTGTTAAGTTACAAGAGCAGCTACCTGGTGGAGCGCAATTGGATCCAGGTCTGCCTGATGGGGGAGGTGGAGCCGGCGTCCATCGAGCGCTTCCTGGCGGTGTTGGGGGAGTTGGTGGGGGAAAAGCAGCGACAAGGCCGCCCCTCGCCATGATTGCCATCACGCCGGAGGTGACCCTTGACGAAAACGAACTCCAGTGGGAGTTCATCCGCAGCGGGGGGCCGGGTGGCCAGAACGTGAACAAAGTGGCCACGGCTGTCCAGCTTCGTTTCGACGTGCTCCATTCTCCCTCCCTGCCTGAGGAAGTTCGCCAGCGTCTGCTGCGGCTGGCCCGCAACCGGGTGACCAAGGAGGGGGTGCTGGTCATCGAGGCCCGGCGCTACCGCAGCCAGCGTCAGAATCGGGCCGCTGCTCTGGAGGAGTTGGTGGACCTGATCCGCCAGGCGAGCAGGCGCCCTAAACGGCGTCGCCCTACCCGGCCCAGCCAGGCGGCCCGGCAGCAGCGTCTGGCGGCCAAGCGGCGGCGTAGCCTCCTCAAGCGGAATCGGCGCCCCCCTTCTCCGGACGAGGGCTAGCTGGCTGCGATCCCTGGGCTGCCCAGGCCAGGCGCTGACTCCGGCGGCGTAGTCGTTGCGTCCAGAGGTAGAGGCCGCCCGCCAGCAGGACGATCCCGGCCAGCAGGCCGCTGAAATTGCTGATCAACTCGCTCAGGGCCTCCCACTGGCTGCCGAAGAAATATCCCAGGCCCCCGTAGACCAGGAGCCAGGTTGCTTCCCCCAGGGCATCATAGCCGAAAAAACGCCAAAAGGGATAGGTGCTCCCACCCGCGATCAGGTTCGTGGGGACGGCCAGGGGCGTGAGGAGGAAGCGGGTGAGATAGATGGCCGCGCCGCCCCACTGTTGGAAATGCCCCTCGGCCGTTCGCCAGGCGGCCAGGCCGCCCATGCGGCGTTCCACCCACAGCCGGGCATAGCGTCCCAATCCATAGCCGAGGCTATCCCCCAGCACCACGCCGAGCAGCCCCAGCGCGCCCACGGTGGCGCCATCGAAGATCCCCTGGCGAACAAAGGCCCCCGCAGCCAGAACCAACAGGGTGCCCGGCACCGGGACGCCCAGCGCGCCCAACAGGAGCGCCAGGCCGAACATCCAGGGGCCGTAGGCCACCATATAGGCCAGCAAATAGTCGCTCAGGCTGAAGTCACTCATGGGGCGGCCTACGGGCGCGGGGGTGGAGGATGGGCCGCCTGGTAGGCGCGGATGGCCTCACGGACGGCTTCCATGAACCGTTCTGGATCGTCGGGCGCGTACTTCCGGGCCAGAACTCTTAGCGGCCGGCGCGGATCTTCATCCGGCGGCAGGCCCAATGCCTGAAACAGGTAGTCGGGGGGCAGGTGAAATGCCGCGGACAGGTAGCCGATGGTCATCCACCCCCGGATCTCCTCCACCTGTGGGGCCGGCCTGCCTGGCGCCGGCGGTCCCACATGGCGATAGGCGCGTACAAAGCGCATTCCGAAGAACAGGGTCAACGCGATGCCCGCCGCGACGAGCAGCACCGCCATGAGCTGGTCAGCGGACAGGCTGCGGAACAGGTTGCGAGAACTTCCGGGTTCCGGTTCGACCATCTTTGCTCCAGGGCGGACTTCCGCCAAGGGTGGCTGAAACGGCATGGCCATCCCGGTGGGAAGCCAATGCCGGCAGAAACGCTCCGACGTTTCATGTTTTCGCCAGGCGTAGCGGCGCTGAATTTCTGTCCTGGCCTGGCACCGACGCCAGATGGTAGCAGTGTAGCAAAGATGGCGCGGGATGACAATTTGTTCCTGCCGGGGCTTTTTCTTCCAACCCAGCTTCTATCTCCATCGGTTGGACCCGTACCGCACAGGCCTTCAGTTCCGGCTGCCTGGAGATGGGATCCCGGGCCGCGCTGGTCAGGTCATTGGCTGCGCCATGGGGACTGAGCAGCCGCCCCCAGTGGAAGGGCATGAAGCAGGTGCCCGGCCGCACGTCGTCCGTCACCCGGGCAACGGCCACAGCCCGGCCCCGCCGGGAGATGATCGCCACCGGGCGCCCGTCCTGGAGCTGCCAGCGGGCCGCATCCGTCGGGTGAATTTCCAGGAAGGGTTCCGGAGCTTCCTTGAGCAGTTGCGGCACTTTGCCCGTGCGGGTCATGGTGTGCCACTGGTCCTTGAGCCGCCCGGTGTTCAGGACCAGGGGGTATTCGTCGTCGGGCTGTTCGTGGATCTCCTGGTGCACCGCCGGCTGGAAGCAGGCCCGGCCATCCCCAGTGGGGAAGACGCGGCCGGTGTAAAGCCGCGGGCTGCCCGGATGATCCGCCGCGGGGCAGGGCCACTGCAGCGGCCCCTCCCGTTGGAGCCGTTCGTGGCTGACGCCTGCATAGTCGCACGGCCGTCCCCGGGTCAGGGCGACAAACTCGGCGAAGACCTCCGCCGCTGAGGCGTAGGTGAAGGACTGGGCGAAGCCCATCTTATGGGCCAGCCGGGCGATGATCTGCCAGTCCGGCAGGGCCTCGCCGGGCGGCGGCGTAATGGCCGGCAGGTAGGTAAGGCGGCGTTCGGAGTTGGTCATCACCCCTTCCTTTTCCGGCCACTGGGCCGCGGGCAGCAGCACGTGGGCGTAGCGGCTGGTGTCGGTGGGGTGGTAGGCATCCTGGACCACCACCAGCTCGGCCCGGCGCAGGGCCTCGTCCACCTGAGCCAGGTTGGGCATGGATGCGGCCGGGTTGGAGCACATGATCCAGAGGGCTTTGACCTTCCCGGCTGCCGCCGCCTCGAAGAGCTCCAGCGCGCTGTAGCCGGGTCGGGGTGACAGCCGCTCCACCGGGATGCCCCAGTGGGCCGCCACCTCGGCCCGATGCTGTGGATCGGTCACCTGGCGGTAGCCGGGCAGCAGGTGGGCCAGGCCCCCGGCTTCCCGTCCGCCCATGGCGTTGGGCTGCCCGGTGAGGGAGAAGGGACCTGCGCCGGGCCGGGCTATCTGGCCGGTGGCCAGGTGCAGGTTGAGCAGGGCGCTGTTCTTGGCCACACCCTGGGTGCTCTGGTTCATCCCCATACTCCAGAAGGAAAGGACTGCCTGGGCCTGGCCGAAGGCCATGGCGGCCTCCACCAGCAGCTCGGGCTCAATGCCGCAGAGGGCGGCCGCCCGGTCCGGCGGGTAGGCCTGGACGGCCGCGGCCACCTGGTGGAAGTCTCGGGTGTACCTGGCGATGAAGTCTGGATCCACCCGGCCGGCCTCCAGGAGCACATGGAGCATGCCGTTCAGGAGGGCCACGTCGCTGCCCGGGCGAATGGGCAGGTGCAGATCGGCGATGGACGCGGTGCGGGTCCGTCGGGGATCCACCACCATCACCCGGACCCGGTCCGGATCCTCCGCCTTGCGCCTGCGGATCTTCTGGTACAGCACCGGATGACAGTCGGCCATGTTGGTGCCGATGAGGAAAAAGCAGTCGGCGTGCTGGATGTCCTCGTAGCAGGTCGGTGGGCCGTCGGCGCCCAGGCCCCGGACGTAGCCGGCCACGGCCGAGGCCATGCAGAGGCGGGAGTTGGCGTCGAAGTTGTTGGTACCCAGGAAGCCCTTTACAAATTTGTTGGCCAGGTAGTAATCCTCGGTGGTGAACTGGCCGGAGCCGTAGAAGCCGATGGCATCCGGGCCATGTTCTGCCAGGATCTGCTCCAGGCGCCGGGCCACGTGCTCCAGGGCCGTGTCCCAGCTCACCCGGCGGAACTCCTCGCCCCGGTGGGCGCGCATCTGCGGGTGGCAGAGGCGGTCCGGCGTCTGGAGCACGGGCGGCAGGTAGACCGGCTTGGCGCAGATGTCCCCCTGGTTGGAGGGATGGTCCGGATCTCCCTTCACTTTGACCACGCGGCCCTGGTGGAGGCCCACCAGCAGGCCACAACCCACGCCGCAATAGGGGCAGTAGCTCTTGACCCAGCGGTCGACCGGCTGGCGTGTCGTCTGAGACATGTTCGCTGTCCTCGTCGGTTGCAGGCATGGATGGCTACTCGGCGCCCGCGGCGGCCAGGGCTGCCTGGCTGGCCAGTCGGCGTTCCATTTCTTCCCGAGCCGCCCGCTCCTCTTCGGGCGAAAAGCGGACCAGCAGCGCAGCCATGGAGACCAGGCTCACCACCATGCCCAGGATCAGGAGGGCCTGGGGCCAGGGCAGGGATTCGATTTTGAACAGGAAGCCGGCCAGCACCGCGCCTGTGTTGCCGCCGGCGCCCACGATGCCCGCCACCGAGCCCAGCGCCCGCTTGTTGATGAAGGGGACCACCGAGTAGGTGGCACCTTCACTCATCTGCACGAACACGCTGAAGACGATCAGCGCCCCGATGGCCAGGGCCAGGGTGTTCATGCGGGAGAAGACCATCAGCGCCATCCCCTCGGCCAGCAGGACCAGCACCAGGAAGAAGACCCGACCCCGCAGACCGAAGCGAATCCCCGCCCGGTCGCCCAGGATGCCGCCCAGGGAACGGGCGAAGATGTTCATCAGCCCGAACAGACTGGCCACCAGGCCGGCAGTCTTGAGATCCAGGCTGAAGTAGTCGGTGAAGTACAGGGCGGCGATGTTGTTGATGGTCAGCTCGATGCCGAAGCAGGCCGCGTAGATGACAAAGAGCGCCCAGACCCGGTGATCCCGGCAGGCTTCCCAGAAGGTGTTGCCCATCTGGCGGCCGGTGGCCAGCTCGCCCCGGGCCCGCAACTCCTGGAAGTTGCCGTCGGGCGTGTCCTGGGTCAGGCAGTAGTAGGCGATGCCGGTCAGGATCATGAGCACGCCGGGCACGACCATGGCCAGCCGCCAGCCCATGGCCTGGCTGACGCCCATGGCCAGAAAGGCGGAGAAGATCAGGGGCATGGCCATCTGGGTGACGCCGCCGCCCAGGTTGCCCCAGCCGGCCGTGGTAGCGTTGGCCGTGCCCACCACGTTGGGGGCGAACATGAGAGAAGTATGAAACTGGGTGATGACAAACGAGGCGCCGATGACGCCGATGGCCAGCCGAAAGAGGAGGAAGGTGGTGTAGTCACTGGCCAGGCCGATCCCCATCACGGGCAGGGCGCCCAGGATGAGGAGGGCTGCGTAAGTGCGCCGGGGGCCAAAGCGGTCGCAGACCCAGCCGATGGCCAGGCGGGCCAGGATGGTAATGGCCACCGAGGCGATGATGGTGTTTCCCACCTGAGCCTGGGTCAGCCCCAGCTCTTCCCGCACCACCGCCATCAGGGGGGCGATGCCAAACCAGCCAAAGAAGCAGAGGAAGAAGGCGAACCAGGTCAGGTGGAACGTCCGCATGTGGGGCGGCTTGAAACTGAACAGCTCGATGCCCGTTGCCTTGTGTTTCAGGTCCATGGTGTGACAGCCTTTCTGGAGTGGAAAAGGGAGTCGAGGATGGCCTGCCGGTCAGTCTGCCGCTTCGGCCAGGGGGTGATATTTCGTTCCAATTTCAGCGGACAGATAGGCCACCGTCTCTTCCAGGGTGGCCCGCTTGTGGACCAACTCGCCCAGCCTGGGTTCTTCACCCAGTTGTCCGCCCTTGAAAATGTCGAAGCCATCCACGATGGTACCATCGGGCAGGCGCACCCGCTGCGCCTGGAGCCCCAGCTCGCTGGCCCGGTGGCGGCCACAGGCGTGGATGCAGCCGGAGACGTTGATGCGGACGATACGATCCGCCTCGGGGAAGCGCTTTTCCAGCTCCCGGGCAATGGCCAGGGAAATGCCCTTGGTGTCGTTGAGGGCGAAGTGGCAGTAGTCCTTGCCGGTGCAGGTCACCAGGCCCCGCAGGATGCCGGACGGGGTAGGGCTCCACTCCTGGAGTAGGGGCTCTGCCAGCAGGTCCGACAGGTGGGCATCGGGCACGTTGGGGATGATGACGTTTTGATCGTTGGTCAGGCGGACTTCACCGCTGCCGTAGCGGTCGGCCAGGTCGGCCAGATCAAAAAGCTGTTGGGCGGTGAAACGGCCCACCGGCACCAGCAGGCCCACGTAGTTGAGGCCCCGCTGCTTCTGGGGGTGGACGCCCAGGTGATCCCGCTCCAGGGGGGCGGCGTGGTGGGGGTAGAGCTGGCTCTCGCCGGCTGGGGGCAGCGCTGCGCCGTAGACCTTCATCACTTCAGCCCGGAAGCGATCCATGCCCCAATCCCAGATCAGCCATTTCAGCCGCGCTTCTTTGCGGTTTTCCCGGTTGCCGTGGTCGCGGAAGACGGTCAGGATGGCCCGGCAGAGGGCGGTGGCCTCCTCCGGCCGCACGAAGACATCCAGGGGCTCGGCCAGGTGGGGGGTGGTGCCCCCCAGGGCGCCGCCCACCAGCACGTTAAACCCCTTGATCAGGTGCTTGCCCACCCGACGCATGGCCGGGATCAGGCCGATGTCGTTACTTTGGGCGTGGGCGCAGTCGTAGCGGCAGCCGCTGATGGAGATGTTGAACTTGCGGGGCAGGTTCTCGAATTCCCGGCCCAGCAGAGAGAGGGCTGTGGCCACTGCCTGCTGTCGGGCATCCAGGAACTCATCCCGGCTCATCCCGGCCACGGGGCAGCCGGTGACATTGCGGAAGTTGTCCATGCCCGTCTGCTGGCAGGTGAGCCCGGCTTCATGGAGGCGTTGGAAGAGCTCCGGCACCTGTGTGATTTCAATCCAGCGCAGCTGAATGTTCTGGCGGGTGGTGAAGTCCCCCACTCCCCGGCCAAAGTCTCGAGAAATGCCGGCCAGGGTCCGCAGCTGGTAAGTATCCAGGAGGCCATTGGAAATGCGCATGCGCAGCATGAAGTACCCTGGCGTCTGTTTGCGATGAAACAGGCCATACCATTTCAGGAGGTCATACTGCTCCGGCGGAATGGCTTCGAACCCTTCTTCTGCCCAGCGATAAATGTCTTCAATGATATCCAGGGGGCGTTTGTGGGCCTTCAGGACCTCGATATTGTTCATGGTGAACGACTTCTCCTTTTGTTCCCATTCTTGTTTAATCTGCACATACATCTCTGTGAACAACACTTTGGGGCCCAATTTACCAGGCGATCTGAGGGCGATTCCATGGCAAAAGCACCGAAGGTGGATAATATATTTTGTGCATTTTGCATGATGATTGGCGCCGGAAAATCTGCTCGCGCGGGTGTTTTCGGCGCGATTAGGAGAGGTTTGGCCGTTTGTTAACGTGTGTTGAGTCGATTTTTGTGCAGATTGTCAGAGGGGAGATAGTTGTGGCTGCGGGGAACGGACAGGCAGCCGTTTTGAGGAGAGCTGTATGAGCCTTGCGCGGCCTTCGTTGGGGGCATCCCTTGAAATTTGACAGGATTTTGACGGTTTTGGTGACAGCGCGGGGTGGTATATTATGGAATCCTGTCAATCGTCGTGCGCTCCGGCAGACTCCAGATGGTCCAAAACTTACCTGGGTACCTTGCCTGGCCCGGCTGGCCCAGCCGTCGGCTGGGGGGCACTCGATGGTTTTTATCTTGCGTTTTATGTTTATTTTGAACTCATAGGAAGGGTTGTCTATGCGACCAGTGGGGTTAAAGCCCGCCTCTGCCTCGTCGCGGCCGCGGACCGGGCCGGGCAGCCGAGGTGCAGCCACCCATTGGGGGGCGCAGCTGTGGCGTCGCTCTCTACCTGGCCTGCTGCTGGCAGTGCTGTTGGCCCTGGGGTGGCGTCAGGTCGGCCAGGCACAGGGGCCGCGTGGCAGCGGCGAAACAGGGGATGGAGGCGCAGGGTTGTTCTATGAAGGTACCTTTCGCTATGTCCCTTCACCCACGCCGGAACCGGAGGATCCGAACTTTTATCGCAACAGCAGTTTTCGCTTTGTGCCGTCGCCGTCCGCGCCGTCACCACCCGCGGCGCCTGCTGGAACGTCCACGCCCACACTGCCGACGACGGAGCCATCGCCGCTACCCACCCGGTTCCCTGTCGCGACGGCCACGCCGCTCCCGCAAGCTGGCCCATCGCGAACGTCTGGGGAGCGACTGGCGGCTCTGGAGGAAGGCGAGGCCGGCACCACTTTTCTCGCCGCGGGATCCCAGGGCGATGACCGTTTCTACCCCGGCGCGTATCGTTGGACCGGGACGGGGCTGGTTTCGGCCGCGACCGCCATGCCTTTCCGGCTCCTGCCGGCGGATGAGCCTGTCGAGGAAGGGACCGCATCGCCCACGGTTGCCTCTGCCCTTCCCCGCCTTGGTAGCACCCGGCAGGCCGTGGGCACCGGGGAGACCTGGGAAACTCTTTCCCCTGCCTATAGTGAACGCTCGCCTTTGCCCCTCCACGGCCTGGCCATGTACTACAATCCCGGAATCATGCGGGAAGTGCTCGCGTATCGGCTTCAGATGGCCCAGATCGACCCCTGCCCGGAGTGCGTGGGATATGTGGCCCTGCTCCGGCGGGGCGATCTGAACCGCAAGGTCTGGATCCTCTGGCCGGATGGCACGGTGGAGGGCCCCTTTTTGGTGGTGGACGTAGCCGCCCGTCATCACGTTTCCCCCCTGTTGAAACGGGGGTGGGCGGTGGATGTGGATTACCAGACCGCTTTGCGCCATCGAATGAACCGTCCCCTGCCGGTGACTGTGCTGGCGGCCCCGCCCTAGGACCAGGAAAATGTGTCCAAAAAGATCCCTCGCCATTTTGACGGAAAAGACCCCCTTTGCTATACTGGAAAGCGGTTCGTCACGTTAACAGTTGCCTGTTGGCAAATACGTGTGAAGACGGGGCTGTAGCTCAGTTGGGAGAGCGCTACAATCGCACTGTAGAGGTCAGGGGTTCAAGTCCCCTCAGCTCCACTACCGGGTTTCAGATACGGACCTGTAGGCACCTGGCAGGCCGGAGAGGCCAGGATAGCCACCTCATCCCGGATAGAGGGTTAGAAATGAAATTGCCGGGTGTGAAATTTGACAGGTCGGCGAAAACCGGTAAAATATTCTCAAGCTGGATGAGCAAGCGGGCCGGAAATCAAGCATGGTTGACCGGCCATCATCCAGGCCATCATGTGGGGCTATAGCTCAGTTGGGAGAGCGCTACAATGGCATTGTAGAGGTCAAGGGTTCAAGTCCCTTTAGCTCCACCTCGAGACCCTTCCATGTGGAAGGGTTTTTTGTTGCCACCGGTTGTCGGCTACAGCTACATGCACCCCAGGCCCAGGAACGTTTCGACCGGGATCCGGCCTGGCTCGCCACTTGTCCAAAGCCCTTCCCTCTGGGATAATAGGTCAGTGGAACGCCCCCACCCTGCCCCCAGCGCCCCGGACTGCCCGGAACAGGGATGCTGCCTGGCCCCCACCCTGCAGCGGACTCCGGCCTGATCGCTGGTGTGGGCAGGGATGTTGGTACCCAGGATGATCACAGCAGGAAAGGAATCGCGTGTGTGTGCGACCAAGCGTGGGCCGGATGAGTTGCGGCCAGTGCAGTTTGAGCTGGACTATGTCATGTACCCGGAGGGATCGGTCCTGATCTCCATGGGCAATACCAAGGTCCTCTGCAATGCCACCGTCGAGGAGAATCTCCCCCGGTGGCTGCGCCACGGCAAGTTTCGCCATGGGTGGGTTACGGCGGAATACGCCATGTTACCCCGCAGCACCCAGGAGCGAAACAACCGGGAAACCTTGACCCCTAAGGGCCGAACCCAGGAGATCAAGCGGCTCATCGCCAGAAGCCTGCGTGGGGCTGTGGACCTGGAGAAGTTGGGCGAACGGCAAATCGTGGTGGACTGCGACGTTATCCAGGCGGATGGGGGCACGCGGACCGCCGCCATCACCGGCGGCTATGTGGCTCTGGCCCTGGCCATCCGACGTCTGGAGCACAAGAACCTGGTGCCACCTGGGGTGATTAAACAGGCCGTGGCCGCGGTCAGCGTGGGGCTGGTCAACGGCAAGGCGGTGCTGGATCTGGACTACGAGATGGATCTGGCCGCCGACGTGGATCTGAACGTGGTCATGACTTCCGACGGCCGATACGTGGAGGTGCAGGGAACGGCCGAGGGGCAGCCGTTCAGCCGGGGGGCACTCAACGCCATGTTGCTCCTGGCCGAGATGGGGATCAGCCAGTTGCTCACCCTGCAGAACGAGGCCCTGGCCCGGGCCAGGATTTGACGGCTCAGGTCGTGTCCTGGCCGGTCTGGGCCTGGTAGTAGGCCCGACATTCTGCTTCTCGCCCCCGCACAATGCGCTTGCCCCGCAGGGGGCCAAAGCGTGCCGTGACTACCGTCCACTGGCCGTTGCCCCGGCGATCATCCCGGTAGATCACCACCCAATCCCGGGTCATCCCCAGTTCATGGGCCCGGGCCGTGTTGGAGAAAAGGGCCGTGTAGTGGTGTTCCCCGCGCTGGGTGTGGAGGATGGGTAGCCACGCCTCACCGGTCGGGTTAAAGCGCCGGGGCGCGATGGTGGGCAGGCGGTTGGCCTGTGCTTTCTCCCGGTATTCCCGGTCGATGTCCAGCAGTTCGGCCACCGGTGGCTCCTCCGATTCGCCAGGCGGGGAGGATATCTGTGGCGCTTCCTGTCGAGGACGCCGATGCAGGCGGCCGGCTAGCGATTCCCGCACGGCCCGCAGGCGGCGTGGCCCAAAGCCCGGCACCTGTTCCAGACGGCCATCGTAGGCCGCGGCCAGCAGGTCGCCCAAGGTCTCAATTCCCAACTCCTCGTGGATTCGGCTGGCCAGGATTGGCCCGATGCCCGGGACGGTGGTCAGAACCCGCTCCGGGCGAATATTCCCGCGCAGGCGTTCCAGCAGCGGCGTAGTACCGGTGTGAATCAGCTGCTCGATGGAGCGGGCCAGGGACTTGCCGATGGTCGGCAGTCGCTCCAGCCCTTCCAGCCCTTCTTCTTCCAACAGCTGGTGGATCGGTCGGTTCAGGCCACGGATGGTTTCTGCCGCGTTGTAATAGGCCCGCACCCGAAATGGATTTGCCTGCTGGGCATCCAGCAACTGGGCAATTTCCTCCAGCCGGCTGGCGATTTCCCGGTTGCTTGGCGTCGTTTGGGGCTTCCCGTCAACTGGGTTTCGATTCCCCGTCATGGTTGTCTCCTCCACGCCACGGCTTTGACTCAAGCTCGGACCTCTGGACCCACCTTCCTGATTGAACCTCGATAGTCCCTGTTGCATCCAGCTTTCCACCTCTCCTTGAGTATACACCGGCTTCGTATAGGGCGTCATATCGTGGCGAATTCGTGTTCCTCTGTGGAATCTGGGGCTGAAAATGAAACAGGGACGAAACCCTGGGGCGGATTTCGTCCCTGCCTGGGACCTATTTCATGGCCTGGCCATCAGCTCACTGATGACTCTCCTGCAAAAAGCCACGGATTAGACGGTTCACACGGATTTTCTTTCTGGAAAATCTGTGTTCATCTGTGAAATCTGTGGTCTCTGCAGTGAACTCATTGTTGGATCACCGGCAAGAAAATCTGATGGTTCTGGCTGGGCCCAGCCGGACCCTCCGGATTTACTGGTTGACCATTGGTGGGCTCGGCCGGCTCCTCCGGCGCATCAGGGCTCTGCTCGGCCGGTGGCTGGCTGTCGGGCGCCGGCGCTTCTGGCGCTGTGGGTTCCTGGCCTGGATCGGCGGGAGCCTCTTCCTGAGGCGGCTCCGCCACAGGCTCTTCCTCGGTTGGTGCCGGCTCTTCTGCCACAGGCTCTTCCTCGGCTGGTGTCGGCTCTTCCGCCACAGGTTCCTCGACCGCGGGCTCCTCATCCGCCGGATCTTGTGGCGCCGGGGCGGCATCCGGTCCAGTGGGCGAGTCCTGAGGCTCTGGCCCCTGGATCGTCTGGTCCGTGGATTCCGGCCCGGGGAGGCTGACCTGCTCCCAGAAGAGGGGCGGGGCCAGGACTGGATTCGTCTCGTTGAGGGAAGGCCGGTTATTGACACTCAGCCCCTGCCCGTCGCTCGCCACGTCAGCAGGCTCGGGCGACGAATCCGTACCCGGTTCTTCCTGCATCTGGGGATCCTGCGGCGATGTGCTGTTCCAGTTGACGCTGTTCCAGTTGACACTGTTCCAGTTGACGCTATTCCAGTTCACGCTGTTCCAGTTGACACTATTCCAGTTCACACTGGTCCAATCCACAGGCTCGGAGCCGGTGGAGAGGAGCTGGCTGGGCTGGTAAGTGTTATTGGTTGTGGGCACAGCGGCACCGGAGCCATAGTTGCGCAGCAACTCGAGCGCCCGGGCCACGTTGATGATACCGGCGCCGGCGCCGGGTTCACCCGGAAGCGGGGTGGCCGAGGCGGTCAAGAGATACTTAACCTGGTCCGGGTTGAGGTCGGGCTGGGCCTGGAGCAGGAGTGCGGCGGCGCCGGCCACCACGGCGCTGGCCACGGATGTTCCCGAGGCCACAAAGCCTGTTCGGGTGCCATGGCCGCCGGGATCCAAATAGGTGGCCTGGTAATCCTGGAAATAGCGGTCAAAGTTGGAGCCTTCAGCCAGGCTGGAGACGATGTAGGCTCCCGGCGCGATCAAGTCTGGCCGGGTGACGCCATCCGGCGTGACGCCAAAGGCCGAGAAGGGGGCGATGGCATCATCGGTGGGGTCGATGGTGCCCTGGTCCTCGGCGGCTCCGACCGCGATAACGAAGGGATCGTTGGCCGGCGGGAAGACCTCCACCGGCTCACGGGAGCCGTTGTTGCCCCCGGCCACCACCACCACGATGCCGTTGAACCACAGGATCTCCACCGCCGCGTTCAGCGGACTGTTGTGGTAGGAATCGGCCCCCACGGTGCTGTTCAATGAGAGGTTGACCACCCGGATGTTGTAGGCATCCTTGTGATCCAGGATCCACTGGAGGCCGGCGATCACATCAGACTCCCGGGAGGCCCCCCACTGGTCGCTGACCCGGACGTTCAGGAGCTCCGCCTGGGGAGCCACGCCCCGGTAGTACCCACCGCTGGCGGCCCCGTTGCTGCCGATGATGCCGGCCACGTAGGTGCCATGGCCGTACTCGTCCGCTACGGCGCCCACCGGGGAATAGCTGGCAATGACCCGGCTACCTGCGCCATCGGGTCGGGCCAGGTCTGGCGCCATCTGCCAGATTCCACTGTCCACCACAGCCACCCGTACACCCTGGCCCTGGTAGCCGTGCTCCCATGCCTCCAGCGCGCCGATGGTTTTGAGGTAGGTGTGGGGCAGGAGCGGAGCCAGGGTCGCGTCCAGGCGGGCCGGGTATTGGCGCGTCCCGAAGGCCAGCCAGACGTCGCCTTCGGAAGCCCCGTCCAGGGTGACGGCCAGCTCCAGCTGGTCGCCGGCCGGTATGACGAACGGCCCATTGTTGAAGGCAAACTTGAACTTCTTCCATCCGTTGTCCAGATTGGTCGCGGCGGATGTGGCGGCCAGGGTCTGGACGGTACGGCCGGTGCTGTCAATCTGGTTCAGCGTTGCCTGGAGCTGGACCCGCTGCCCCGGGCTATCCTCTGGCCGGGTGACCCACAGTTCCAGGGAAGCCCCCGCGGCCACTTGCACCGTGGTGCTCAGGGTGGGGAGACGCCAGCGCTGGATCTGGTCCGGCGAGAGGGGGCCGCCTGGGGCGTCCAGACGTCGAATGCGGAGGCCCGGCCCAGAATCCCGGTCCGCATCGTAGTTATACAGCGGGCTGTCGGATGGCTCTTCGGGCGCCAGCGGTAGAATCGGGTGGGAGGAGGTATCCCCCTGGTTGGCCACCGGATCATTGTACAGATAAAAGCTCGACGCCTGAAGGTAATTGTTCGCCAGCCGGGCCGACACGTAGGAGGCCAGTTGCCGGGTGCCGAAAGCGAACACCAGGTCATTGGCAGAGCGCCCATCGACGGTCAAGGCCAGTTCCAGGCGATGGTGAGCAGGCAAGATATAGCTGACAGGCGGGAAGCTCAGGGTGACCCGCTGCCAGCGGTGTGTCCAGTTGCTCTTGGCCCGTTCTCCCCGGGCGATGGTGGCGACCCGGTTGCCCGCCTCGTCCACGTGGAAGAGGGCTGCCTGAATTCGGACCTCCGCATTGGGGTCGAGTGTCTGGTCTGGGGGGATGGCCGCGTAAACGCGGAGGGTCACATTGCCCTGCAGGATCTGGGCCGATGCCAGGGGCGGAGTGCGCCAGTATTGGATCTGGTCGCTACCGGCGGACGCATCCAGGTCACCACCCCGGCGGATCAGGAGGCCAGGTGCATTGTCTCGATCAGTGTCGTAGTTGAACAGGGTGGTGCCAGACGGCACCTCCTGGCGCAGAGGCAGGATAGGCTGGGCCGGGGTGTTTCCGTTGCTGCTGGCGTAGAGGTAAAACCGGTTCTCCACAACCCCCCTGGACTCCACCGAGGCGTCCAGGCTGATCCAGCGCACATCGGGCAGCTCGGCCAGGAGCGGCACTGCTTCCCCGGCCAGCTCTGCGGCGAAGGCGTTGATGATGGGCAGCTCCTTGGTGATCACGCCACCCTGTTGGCGAATCCAACTTTCAATCTCCTGGTTGACCCCGGCCTTTTGGACGATAATGGGAAGAGTGCTGCCAGGTTGGCGGTTGACCAGTTCGAGAAGGGCCGGCTGAATCTTGTTGGCGGCTACCGGTGAGGGAGCTACCAAGACCGAGGAGAGGATCAGGGCCAACATGATGGCCCATCGGATGGCGTTCCCCCACGACTTCCCTCCACTGAGCACGGCGATCTGGCTGTGAATCATCGGCTGAACCCCCTTCAATAGGTTCAATGCAGCGGTGAGCCCGTGCTGACCGGACTTGGATGGTGCATGGATCATCGTCACATGAATTCGTCTGTCTTGCATTTATCGTTCTCGGTGACTCAAAGATGGCGTCATCATATCCATCAGATAGGGTTCATCCCATGGCTGCCGAATGGGTTCCCCGGTCCGGGCGTAGGCCGTGTTGGCCGAGTTGACCACCAGATCGGGGCCGTGGGTTTCCACCAGCTTGCGGAACGCCTGGACTACCTGTGGATCGAACTGGGTGCCCTGATGCCGCTCCACCTCAGCCAGGATCTCCTCTACGCTCATGCCGCGGCGGTAAGGCCGATCCGAGGCCATGGCCTCCACCGCATCGGCCAGCCCCAGAATGCGGGCCTCCAGCGGGATTTCCTCGCCAGCCAGGCGGTCGGGATAGCCGGTGCCGTCATAGCGTTCATGGTGGTGGCGCACAAAGGGAACCAGCTGGTGGAGGGCCTGAAATTCCTTCAACAGATCTGCGCCGATGGTCACGTGATCTTTGACAATGCGATACTCTTCTGGCGTCAGGCGATCCGGCTTGAAGAGGATGGCCTCGGGAATGGCCAGCTTGCCGATGTCGTGGACGAGCCCTGCCTTGCGCACCAGTTCCACCCGCTCCGGCGGTAGGCCCAGGGTTTCAGCGATCAGCGCGGCATAGCGGGCCACATGCATGGAGTGCTCCAGAACGTATGGATCCCGCAGGTCGATGGAGCGGGCCAGGGCCAGCAGCAGGTCTTCGTTCAAAGTGAGGACCTGTTCTGTCTGCTTGCGAAGCTGGCTGTTGATCTCCCGGAGCCGGGCGATCATGGCCTTGGTGGTTTCAATGTACTGCCGCTGGCTGATCTGCAGCATGAGCAGGGGCACCAGGATGATCAACGTGCCCGAGGGGCCTGCGGTGGCGTAGCTGAAGATGAGGGCATAGGCCACCAACCCCAGGACCAGATAGTTGGGCCCCAGCCAGCGGAAACGTTCCATCCAGATGCGTTTGACCGGATGGCCGGTGTTGAGGCTCACCGCGACGGCCACGAGCCCGGTGGTCGATATGTAGACCAGGCAGGAGGCCAATAGGGTCATTCCCAGCTGGATGGGCAGCGGCCAGGTGGCCAGGGGGCGACCCAGCAGAGAGACCAGCCAGATGGTAAGCAGGCTGGCAATGGTATGGTTGCTGAAGTTGAAGATCAGTCGGCTCCACCTGGCGCCGTGCTTGATGTAGGCCACCGCCGTGATGACCAGGCTGAGCAGGATGGCGCCATAGGGCCCGAAGGCCAGGCTTCCGGCAATCAGGGGGGCAACCGACGTGGATACGGAGGTGTCTTTGGCGTAGATGTCGGTGGCCATCCCCTCCAACAGCACCGCCAGCAGCCCGAAGACCAATAACCCTACCCAGTCGGGCGCGCCGGCTTCCCGCAGGAAGAAAATGATCAACAGGCCGGCCACCGCAGCCGTGCCGGCGACAAAAACGTTGAGCAGCCGGGCAGATGGCGTAAAACTGGGGGCCTTTTCGCCATCCGCCTCTTCACTGTCCATCTCTGCAGAAGGCGAACCTTCCGGCCGACCGGTCCGATGCCAGCCCTGGCCGGCCCTTTCCTGTTGTTCCTGGCGGGTAAAGAGGGGCGAGTGCAGGAAGGAGGAATGCGGCCACGGTTCCGGCTCCGATGCCGTTTCTGTGGACTCCGTGCCTTCGGATACGCCGCCCATGACACCCAACAAAGTGTGGGTGGGGAGCGGCTCTTCCCCAAAAACAATGGTTCGATTACGCCCAAAGTGCTTGGCCTGGTAGACCGCCAGATCAGCCTGGTGGATCAACTCCTCGGCCGAAAGCTCGTCGGTCGGGTTGCGGGTCGCGATGCCAAAGCTCATGGTGGCCTTGATGGGGGCCGGATGGGTGGAGATGGTGAATTCCGCCGCCTCGATGGCCTTGCGCATGGCCTCCACCTGGATGAACGCCTGATCCGCGGTGGTGCCGGGCATCAAAATGGCGAACTCTTCGCCACCGAAGCGGGCCACCACGTCCACATCCCGGGCCGAAGCCTGGAGGATCTGGGCCACCTTCTTCAACACCTCGTCACCGGCTAGATGGCCGTAGGAGTTGTTGATTTCCCGCAACAGGTCCAGATCCGCCATGACAATGCTCAGGGGCCGGCTGAGGGAACGGGCACGCTCCAGTTCCCGGGCCAGGTAGGAATCCAGATAGCGGGCGTTGAACAGGCCGGTCTTGGGATCCAGTTCCGTCTGGCGCTGGAGGGCCGGGAGCCGGATGACCCGGTAGAGCAGATAGGCCACGAAAAGGACCAGCACCACGGCATAGGGGTTGACCATCCAGATGAAGGCAGAGCTGGCGCCCAGGGAGAGCATGCCGAAGTCAATGGCCAGGGTAGTCATGGTAAAGATGCCCGATTCAGACAGGCTCTGCCCCCGGGCCAGCTGTACGGCCAGCCCGACCATGAGGTGATTGACGACGGTGAAGGCCGCCAGGGCGCTGAGCAACGCCAGGGCGTCCACCAGCTGGGTGGGGCCGGGGAGGGTTTTAACCTGTTCGAAAATTGCTCCTGCAAAGGCCACTGTAATGGCGAAGGAGGCGATGTTGAAGCTCTGGATGTACCAGAGGTAGCGATGCCAGAGCCACTCCACCAGGTGCGCCACGGTGATCACCACGATGGTGGCGGGCACCCCCCAGAGGACGAAACTGGCGCCGTAGACGATCCAGCTCAGGTTGTAGCTGGTGCGGGCCGTGGCACCTTCGATCTTGAAAATTTGCAGCAGGGCCGCCAGTCCGCAGGTGACCGCAATCAGCCAGCCCGATGTGGGATCCATCTGACGCGCATACCAGGCGGTCAGGGTGCCGCCCAGGACGATGGTGCCCAAAATGTATATCTTTGCCAACAACGATATTTTGTGCATGGTGTGTGCTTCGTCCTCCAAAGCGGGCTCCTGTCCCCTGTTTCCCATCTCCCCTCCTTCTATCCCTCCAGGAGGAGAGGTTATTTCTGGCGGGCGTTCTGACGCCGTTCCAACTGCACCCCGATCATGGCCAGCAGAGTATCCACGTCGATGGGCTTGCTGATGTAGTCGTCTGCCCCCGCTTGGAGACAACGTTCCGCGTCCCCAGCCATGGCCAGGGCCGTCAAGGCGATAATGGGCATATCATCCAGTGATTTGTCTGCCCGGATTCGCCGAATGGCCTCCAGGCCATCCATCACCGGCATCTGAATGTCCATTAGAATCAGATCGGGTCCTTCGCTCCGGGCCCGGTCGATGGCCTCCTGGCCATTTTTGGCCAGGAGCACCTGGAACCCTTCCAGGTGCAGGTAGTCGGAGAGAGCCTCTGCGTTGAGATCGTTGTCTTCGGCCAGCAGGATACGGCTCGGCCGGTTTTGGGGTAGCTCGGAGGAGGTGCCGTTCCCCTGGGCCTCCTCCGTCTGCTCCACTCCTGCCGAGGCGGCCTGGATCCCCTCGCGCAGCTGGATGGTGCCTGCAACCGTCCCTTCGGCGGGCTCTGGCTCCCAGGGCAGGGAGACGGTAAAGCGGCTCCCCTGGCCCACCTGGCTTTCCACGGAGATCTCCCCCCCATGCATCTGGGTCATGCGATAGACCAGGGACAAGCCCAGGCCGGTACCGCTATACTGTCGGGTGTATCCGCTGTCGAGCTGGGTAAATGGCTTGAACAACTTGGGTAAATCTTCCTCGGCGATGCCGATGCCCGTGTCCCACACGGTGAAGTGGACCCGCTGGTTGGCTGGGTCCCCCTTGACCTCCAGACCGACGGACCCACCCGGATCTGTGAACTTGACTGCGTTGCTGAGCAGGTTCACCAGGATCTGGGTCAGCCGCTTGTCGTCCGCCCGTACGGTGGAGACGGCCGGATCCAACTGGAGGGAGACGGCGATTTGCTTTTTCTCTGCCATCTCCTTGATGAGGCGCAGGCTGGCCTGGGCGATGGGCTCCACCGCCACGGGCCAGATGTCCAGCTCCAGGCGGCCGGCTTCGATCTTGGCCACGTCCAGGATGTCGTTGATCAGGGAGAGAAGGTGGCGGCCGCTCTCTTCGATGTTGAGCACAGAGCGAAGCTGTTTGTCGCTGATGGGCCCGTACACCCCTTTTTTGAGGGCCTGGGCCAGAAAGAGGATGGCGTTCAGGGGGGTGCGGAGCTCATGGCTCATGCTGGCCAGAAAGTCATCCTTGGCCCTGGAGGCCCGGGCCAGTTCCGCATTGGCGGCGCTCAGTTCGGCCGTTCGTTCGGCCACCCGCTGGGCCAGGGAGGCCCGTTCTGCGGCCAGTGCAGCTTCTGCTTCCCGGCGCAACTGTTCATTACGGTGGGCCACCACCAGCTGTCCGCAGGTGGAGAGGACCGGCTGCAGAAACTTGACCCACGGTTCGCCGTAGCCGCCGGGACGATTGGCGATGCCCACCACGCCCACGGCCCGTTCTCCCTGGTAAAAGATGAGGCCCAGGTAGCTGTCCGGCAGCCAACCCTGGATCTTCTCATCCCCGATCTGGCCAGGGCGCTGGCTCCAGCTCAGCGGTTCCCGGTTGCGCAGGGTGAGCCGATAGAGCTTCTCCATGACCCGGGCCAGGTCATTGTGCCGCCCCCCGCGGGCCAGGTGAACCCGGATGGGTCTGGGGGGGCCTGTCTGGCCTTCCACAGCCGGCACTTCCCAGATGAAGCCCTCTTCGCTGGCGCTGAGATCCAGCAGGCCATCCAGCAGATTGGCGAAGATGCGGTCGGCATCCATGCCCGAGACGAATTGGAGCTGGGCGTTGCTGAGGAGGGTGAGGAGCGCGTTATTCATGCGCAACTCCGCCTCTGCACGCCGTCGTTCCGCCATCTCGTTGTAGAGAAGGGAGTAGTAGTGGGTTTTGGTCGCAGCGACCAGGGCGGCAGCCGACTCAGATGATGCTGACACAGAGGGGCCCCTCGTGGATTGGGATTCAGGTACAGACGATTCGAGGTTCATTTGTATAAAAAAGCCGGCCAAGCATGCCGGAGTGATAAATTCTCAGTCCGTGCAGAATAAGAATATACGAAAACCAATTCCTAGCATAACCCGACACCCCTAACGGCGTATCGTCCAGATGTGTCGTTATCATTTACGACAAAAGTATGAGATGGACTAATGAATTTGATGGGTTGACGACGAGGCCGGGCTCCGTTCAGAGGGATCCCTGCTGGAGCCACGGAAGTGCCACAAGGATAGATCAAACCAGGCAGAAATGCAACTCACCTGGCTGGAGGGCTGGAGGGGGTATGGCTCAAGAGCGTCGGCGCAGGATGTAGGGACAGGGGCCCGGGGCGGGAGCTCTCCTGGGCGCCGCCCTGCCCGTGATTCCTCCGTGATTCCGACGATTGTGATGTGAACTATACCTGGCTGTAGGCTGGAGGCCAGAGGAACTGCAGGAAGTTTATTGGAGCGCCGTGGCCTCTTGACCCACGGCGTTGACGATCAGTGCCGTACCGTACTGGCGAATCACCCGGCCAAAGCTTTCCACGACCCGGGGATCGAACTGGGTCCCTGCCTGCTTCTCGACCTCAGCCAGGATCTCCTCCGCAGCCAGCCCCCGCCGGTAGGCCCGGTCCGAGGCCATGGCCTCCACCGCATCGGCCAGACCGATGATGCGGGATTCCACCGGGATCTCCTCCCCAGCCAGGCCGTCCGGGTAGCCCAGGCCATCATAGCGTTCATGGTGATGCCGGATCAGGGGGGCCAGACCTCGCAAGTGCTGGAACTTGGATAACATCTCCGCGCCGATGATGGGATGGTGCTTGATGACCTCGTACTCTTCCGGCGTCAATCGCTCGGGCTTCATCAGGATGGCCTCGGGAATGGCGATCTTGCCGATGTCGTGAAAGAGGGCGGCCCGCCGGGTCCGCTCCACCTGCTCCGGGGGCAGACCCATAGCCTGGGCTGTCAATGCTGCATAGGCGGCCACTTGCCGGGCATGGGCCAGCATATTGGGGTGCAGCAGATATTCGGCCAGGGTCTCGTCATCCAGCTCTTCCAGGCGAGTGCCAAAGAGGAGCGCGCGCCGGGGCGGCGAGGACGCCTCCTGACGCGCCGGCTGACCCAGGCCCGGAGCCTGACTCATCTGGCTGGCCTCAGGCTGGGGATGCCAGGGCAGGCTCAGGATCAGGCATTCCCGTCCATCCTCTCGGCGCACCTGGATCTGCCCGCCGTGGAGTTCTGCCAGGCGTCGGGCAATGGCCAGCCCCAGCCCCCGGCTGATTTTTTCAGCCTCCGGGTCTTCGGCCCGGCCGATTCCCCCCGTTTCTTCCTCCTGGCGGGACGAGGAGACGGCATGGACGGCGATGCCCTCGTCGGCGTCCAGACCGTTCTCGCCTTTGGCCGTATGCCAGATGGTAAAGAGGATCTGCTCGTTTGCCTCGTGGACCGTCACCTCCAGGCCCAGCTGGCCATCGGCAGGCGTGGCGCGGGCGGCGGCGGTGAGGAGGTGTACCAGGATCTGGGTCAGCCGCTTTTCGTCGCCGACCAGGGTTCCGACCCGGGGATCCATCTGCAGCGCCAGGTGGAGGTTTCGCGCCTGGACGGCTGGACGGATGGCGTGGGTGCTGGCCGCGCAGAGGTGGGCCACATCCACGGAGTGCCGCTCCAGGGACAGGCGATGGGCGCCCAGCCGGGCCACGTCCAGAATGTCGTCGATGAGTTGGAGGAGGTGTTCGCTGCTCTGGCGGATGTTGCTCAGGGCACGCTTCTGGGCGTCGGTCAGCGGGCCATAGGCCCCCCGCTGGATCATCTGGCAGGTGAGGAGGATGGCGTTGAGGGGGGTACGCAGGTCGTGGCTGATGCCGGCCAGGAAGTCGTCTTTGGCGCGCAGGGTGTGGAGGAGGGTGGTGTGGGCGCGGCTCAGCTCGGCGGTCTGTTCGGCCACCTGCCTGGCCAGCAGGGCTCGTTCGGCCAGGAGGGCGCGCTCACTTTCCCGACGCCGTTGTTCCTTCTCTTCGGCCAGCAAGATCTGCGCCAGGGTAGCCAGGGCCGGTTGCAAGAGGGAACTCCATAAGGGATCGTAGCCCTGGGAGCGGCCGGCCAGCCCCAGGATGGCTATCACCTGATCCCCGCGAACAATTGGGAGCAGCAACAGGCACAGGGGCGCGGGCAAATGGGGCTGTGCCTCGCCCTCCTGCTGGGATGCCGTCGACGGGTGCTCCTCGATGGGGAGGGTAAGGATCTGGGGCCACGACCGTTGCGAAAACGTCGCTGCCAGTTCCCCCAGATCCAGCTGGTGTAGCCCGGCGGGGGCAGGCTGCGGCCGCACCGCCCGGACGCGCGGGCGTGTCGTCACGGATGCAGGGACAGGCTGCAACACGGCTAAAAATCCCCAACGGCTCTGGGTGACCTCGACCAGTCGGTGGATCAGGTCGTCCAGGACAACGCCCGCGGGTTGCCCTTCCAGATAGTCCCGTTGGCTGGCGTTGAGGGCCTGGAGCAGCGCATTCTGTTGTTGCAATGCCTGTTGGCGCTGGCTCCACCCGGGATCGCTCTGGTGGAACAGGGCGAAGTAGCTGCACCGCTGCGCAAGCAGGCGAATAGCCCGGGCGAGCGGTCCTTCCGGCGTTATGAGGTCTGTGGGAATCACAAACGGTATGGGCAGACTGGTGAGTGTGTCCACCTCGTAGGCATCCATTGACGCATCCTCTACTGTTTCCAACAGTATACCATCATTATTCTGATGGACAATCCGTCAAAAACCTGTCAGATGGTATCCCGGGCAATGCACAGAACGTCATGGACCTCCAGAAGAAATCCGGAAAGCGAGGTGAGCACGGCAAGAAGAAGCGGGGAAGAGGCAACAGGGCGAAAAGCAGGCGATTGCAATCCCCTGTACTTCACGGTAAGATTTACGGTAGGATTAAGGCATGCCTTTTGCAGGCTCCTTCCTGTGCGAGTGCAGTCTGGTGCTCCTACTGTCTGGTGTCAATACCACGGCAGAAATTCGGCGGCCCTGCCTCTGGTGGAAACCATCGACGAATCTCTGCCGGGATTTCACTACTACCCAGGAGGTGAACGATGGCCGTACGGAAAGTACTCGTGCCGCTGGAGATTTCCGAAATCAGCGACGAAATTCTACCGGTGGTGACCAACCTCTTTGAGCCGGGCAGCATCCAGTTGACGCTGCTGGCTGTAGCCCAGCCGGCTGAATCCGCCATCACGACCGACCCCTATGCCACGGCGGCGCTCCCTCCCTCCGTTTACACCACCATGGTCAACACCGCCGAATGGGAAAGGTACCGGGCCGGCCTGCGGGAACAGCTTCAGCAGAAAGCAGAGCGCCTCCGGGAAGCAGGGTACCAGGTTTCCATCGAGCTGCTGACCGGTGATACGGTGCGGGAAATTGTCAACTATGCCGAACAGGGGGATTTCGACCTTCTGGCCATGGCCACCTACGGACGCAAGGGGCTGAGTCGGCTGGTGTTCGGGAGTGTGGCCGAGGCGGTGCTCCGTTCGGTGACTGTGCCCATGCTCCTGGTACGCCATCAGCCCAAGGTGAGCGAGACGCCCGTGGCCGAAAAGCTACAGCCCGCCCAACCGAAAGCATCGACCTTTACCATCGTGGCCGTGACCGATGGCACGGAACACACCCAGCGGGCTGTGGTGCTGGCTGGCCACCTGGCAGAGGCCATGCAGGCCCAACTGAAGGTGCTGGTCTCCGTCCGGGGGCGCGCCGGCTCCGCCCACGCGCAGAAGGTCATGGGGGAAGTCCATCAACTGCTCCAGGGGCTGAAGATCCGCCCAGAGCTGGTCCCGCTGGTCGGGCCCACAGACGAAGTGGTGGGGCGCTACCTGGATGAACATGCGGCGGACATGCTGGTGCTGGCTGCTTTCAAGGATCGGGGGGCGGGAGGAACGGCAGATATCGGCGTCACGGCCCAGCGCCTGGTCCAATATGCCAGCATGCCGGTCATCGTGGTCAAGGGGCCCCAGCCCCAGATCCGGCGGGTCCTGGCCTGCATCAACCTGGATGATGCGCCGGTGTTGGACAGCGCCATCCAGGTCAGCAAGGCCCTCAAGGCCGACCTGCAGCTGCTCCACGTCCTGCCGCCGACCGATCGCCGGCAGGCGGAGCCGGCCCCGCGTTCCCTGGACATTGCCCTGGCCCAGGATGAACCCCGCAGCCTCTTCCTCCAGGATGCCATCTCCCTGCTGGAACGGGAAGGATACTCTCGGGATGCCCTCCAGGTGTGGCAGGGAGATCCGCTGAAAACCATCCTCCATGTGGCGCAGAAGGGACAGGTGGATCTGGTGGTGGTGGGCAACCAATCCTTTGGCGGCTTCTTCCCCGCCAGCGTGGCCAACTCGGTGGTGCGTTTTGCCCCCAAGTCGGTGATGGTGGTGCGGATTCGTCCCAGCTAGTCGGGGATGCCGTGGGGCTCAAGGGTGGTTCGCGCTCGAGTTGGGGAATTCGACGATGAAGGTCGTGCCGGCTCCTGGTTGGCTCTCTGCCCAGACTTTGCCGCCGTTTCGGGTCACCAGGGTCTTGACGATGGACAGGCCGAGCCCTGCACCACTGCCTGCGCCCCAATAGCCATCTCGTCGGCTGCGGGCCTTGTCCACCCGATAAAAGCGGTCGAAGATGTGCGGCAGGTTTTCACGATCGATGCCGGGCCCGGTATCCTGCACTTCGATCCGGCAATAGGCGCCGCGGGTCCAGGCCCGTAGCCGGATCTGACCGCCGGCCGGCGTGTATTTGATGGCATTGTCCACCAGGTTGATCAGGATGGTCTCTAGATGCTCAGGCCATACCTGCATCTCAAGTTTGGGTGGGATGGCCAGGTCAAGATGCAGGTCGGCTTGTGCGGCGCGTCCCTGCATCGTCTCGCCCACGCTGTGCAGGAGTGGTGCCACGTCGATCACCTCGGGGGCCGCGTCGGTCTCCGTGCCGGCCTCCAGACGGGAGAGATCCAGCAGCGTGTTGGCCAGCCGTGCAAGTCGGTCAACTTCCCGGTCAATCTCCAGCAGGTAGCGATCGGCCACGGCGGGGTCGTCTTTGGCACCCCCCAGCAGCGCTTCCGATCGCAGCTTGATGTTGGTGAGCGGGGTACGCAATTCGTGGCTGGCGTTGGCGATGAAGGCTTTCTGCTGTTCCATCATTTCCCGCAACTCCCGGACCATGGTGTTGAACGCCTTCGCCACCGCGCCCAATTCGTCATCGGTCTCCACCGGGGCCTGGCGGGTCAAATCGCCCTGGGCGACGGCCAGGGCTGCTTCTTCGATGGCCTGGAGAGGGTGCACCAGGCGGCGGCCGAGCCAGAAGCCGATGCCGGTCATGGCGGCCAGAGCCAGCAGGCCGGTGAGGACGAGGGAGAGGAGCAACGCCCGGATTCGGTCTGTGACCTGGCTCATGGGGCGGGACAGGCGTACGATGCCCAGGATTTCGCTCCCCAGCTGGATTGGCGCAGCCACATACAGGGTGGGTTCGCCAGTGACAGGATTCGGGCGAATCGCGTGTTGCTCTCGTCCGTTCAGCGCTGCCTGAATCTCCACATGGCTGGAGGGGTCGGCGGCGTCGATGACATCCGCGGCATCGGCCTGACTGTCGGCGATGAGATTGCCATGGTGATCCAGGATGGTGACCCGGGCGCCCGTGTCCATGGCGTAGTTGGCCGCGACGGATTGCAAGCGTGCAACGATGGGCGCTAGGCCACCTTCACCATTCCCCCTGTTTCTGCCCTCCTCCACAGCCTCCTTCATGATTTCACCCTCATTGTGGTGCCGGCGGCTATATTCTCGAAACTCCTCTGCATAGCCGCTCAGGGGATCTTCGAAGGCGTTTGCGGCCAGAAACGCTTCCAGCTCCAGGTGATTTTCCACCTCCTGGAATTGGGCCGCGTAGACCACCTGGCCGACCCGTGCCATGAGCAGGGCCAGTATCAGGAAGAACACCAGGCTGTAGGTGCCAATAATGCGGTACTGAAGACTTCGTTCCCAAGGCCACCGGGCTTGGGGAGCATGGGGTTCATGCGCCGCCATCTTCCTGTGGTGCCTCCAGTTCACCGGGTGATACCAGCCGATACCCGACACCGCGTATGGTCAAAATCAGGCGAGGGGCGCCCGGGTCGTCCTCCAGCTTCTCGCGCAGCCAGCGAATGTGGACGTCCAACGTGCGAGGGTCGCCGATCCACTCCTTCCCCCACACCTGGTCCAACAGATCTCCCCGTGGAACCACGGCTCCCTGGGCGTCAACCAGGGCCAGCAGCAAGTCGAATTCACGTTTGGAGAGGGCGATGGGCTTGCCCTGGCGGGTGACCGTGCGCCGTTCCCGGTCGATGACCAGGCCCCCCAGCGCAATCTGGGGCGTGGCCTCCCCAGCGCCGGACGGCATGACCCCCTGCCGGTCATAGGCGACCCGGCGCAGGTTGGCGTGGATACGGGCCAAGAGCTCGCCGAAACTAAAGGGCTTGACGATGTAGTCGTCGGCTCCCAGCTCCAGCCCCAGCACCCGATCCGCTTCCTGGCCCCGGGCCGTGATCATGAGGATGGGCACGGTACTGGTCGCTCGGATCGCCCGGCAGACTTCCCATCCTTGCATCTTGGGCATCATCACATCCAACAGAATCAGGTCGGGGTGGCCTGTGCGCGCTGCCTGGAGGGCGGCTTCGCCGTCGTAGGCGGTGAGCACCTGGTAGCCGGCTCGCTTCAGTTGATAGGTGAGGGCGTCGACGATCAGTTCGTCGTCGTCCACCACCAGGATCGTCTCGTTGGCCATGGGTTCGATCCGTTCATCCGAGATTGTGTCAGCCATCATGTCCACCATCCCATTGTATCATGAAGCGTCTCCCCGGCCGGGTGCTGTTTGGCTACCCACACCTGCATAGGGTACGTCAGATCGGATGCGCTTACATGAAGGGAAGGCTGTCTGCAGGTTAAGAGCATGTTAAGAGCTGTCGATGCTCCAGGCTTAACATGCCCATAACGCGGTCATAAACCGGCCTTAGCCTCTCTCTTCCGCCTCCGTGGCATAATCTCCAGCATGATGGCATGCGGGGGCACAGTGCCCTCGCAGCCTGGCAATCGGTTTTGGCGATGGACTTTGGATGTCCTTTGGACAAGTAATTTACGGGAGATAACCATGAGCCGACTTCGCGCTCTCATCCAGAAGCATTTTGGGTCCGTGGTGATGGGATTTGTTTTGGTGGGTTTTGTGGTGTTGCTGGCCGAGCTCCTCTTGACCGGTCACACCCGAGACATCCAGCTGGTAGCTGTGGTGGCCACGGTCATCGGGGCCCTGTTGGCCCTGGCTGCCCTGCTGTGGGGACACCGGGCCCGCATGGCCCTGGCGGTCCTCTTCCTGCTGCTTTCCATTACCGGTCTGGTGGGGGTCTTTGAACACGCGGAAGAGGGCGGGGGTAGGGCGGAAGCCTTTGTCCCTGGGACCCAGGCGCGGGCCTTGAGCCAGGCGTCAGCCCCTATCCAGGTGCGTTTTTCGTACGATGAAGAGAGTGGTGAGCGGAGTGAAAGTGGATTCGTTCGTCGGGAAGGCTCTCCGCCTCCCCTGGCGCCCCTGAGCCTGACTGGCCTTTCGCTGCTGGGCGCAGCGGCAGTCTTCGCCGGGCGGGAATCTGCGGATCAGGAGGCCACCGACTGAACGCATTTCCGGGGACACGCATATCCATGGCCCCATCACATCGGCGGGGAGATGCCAGACTGCCGGCGTCTCCCCGCCTGTTTTTTTCAGATTTCGTACCCCCTCACCCCCGGGCTTCCCGGGGCAACCAGGCCAGGGACTCGTCCGTTTCGCCCAAGGGTCGATACTCCAGGCCGATGTATCCCGTGTAGCCCAGCTGCTCCAGCGCGGCGAAGATGTTGGGGAAGTGGATCTCCCCCGTGCCCGGCTGGTGTCGGCCCGGCACGTCGGAGATCTGGATGTGGCCGATCTGGGCGAAGTGTTCGGTGATGGTGTGAATGAGGTTCCCTTCCTGCATCTGTCCGTGGTAGACATCATACTGGAGCCGAACCCGGGGATGGTCCACCGCGCGCACGATCTCCATGCCCTCAGCCGTGGTGTGGATCAGGTAATCCGGCATGTCGAAGGCGTTCAGGGGCTCCAGCAACAGGGTGACATCGGCTTCGTCAGCCAGAGGGGCCGCCCAGGCGAGCTGCTCCACCGCGCAGGCCACCTGCCGTTCTCGCTCCAGGTCCGGGCGCCGGTTGCCCAGCATGGCGTGGATCCGGTGGCAGCCGATCTGCCGGGCGAACTCCAGGGCTTCCTCCACTCGACGGCGGGCCTCATCCCGCCGGTCTGGGTGGCTGAGCAGACCCCGTTCCCCGGCCGCAAAATCGCCGGGATAGAGGTTGAAGAGGACGGCCGTCAACCCCAGGTCATCCAGCCGCTGGCGGATGGCCTCCGCCCCCACGTCGTAGGCGAACAGGAACTCCACCGCCCGGAAGCCGGCCGCCGCGGCCCTGGCGAAGCGCTCCAGGAACGGCACCTCCGTGTAGAGCATGGACAGATTGGGCGCAAATCGCAATGCCACGATTTCCCTCCTGAAGAAACCACAGATTCCACCGATGAACACAGATTTTGCAAGTGATTGCGGACTTCCCCTGCAAAAAGGGCATGATTTAACGCAAGGGCGCAAGGAAACCGAGAAGTTCGGGAGAGAATGGCCGTGATCCGGGTCCATCTGCGTGGGTCAGCGGCCTACATTGACCTTTGTGCAGTAGAGCCACTTGCAGCAGAGCCGTTGACGCCACTGCCAAAAATGTCCCTCAAAGCCGCAGACGGCGGAAGATTTCGTCTGCGGCCTGGTGGAGCAGGCAGTGGCGTCGGGCCAGGCGCTGGATGTCCCTGGCGTAGCCTCCGCCGATGACGCAGGCCACCGGATACCCCCGCGACAGACACGTGCTTAACACCAGCTCGTCCCGCCGGAAGAGCCCCTCATCGCTCAGGGACAGCTTGCCCAGCTCATCCTCCCGGTGAGGGTCCACCCCCGCATCGTAAAAGACCAGATCCGGCCGCACCTGGCTGAGCAAGTCGGGCAGGATCCGCCCCAGGGTGGCCAGGTAGGCCCCATCCTCCATGCCCACGGGCAGGGCTATGTCCAGGTCGCTGCACTGCTTCCGAAAGGGGAAGTTGCGGCCACAGTGCATGGAAAAGGTGAAAACGGTGGGGTCATCCTGGAAGATGGCCGCGGTGCCGTCCCCCTGGTGGACATCCAGGTCGACGATCAGCACCCGGCGGGCCAGCCCCTGGCGGCGGACGTAGCGGGCTGCCACGGCCAGGTCGTTGAAGATGCAGAAGCCAGAGCCAAAATCTCGGTGGGCGTGGTGGGTCCCGCCGGCAGTGTTGCAGGCCAGCCCGTGCTGCAGGGCCAGCTCGGCGGTCAGGACTGTGCCGCCCACGGCCGTGCGGCTGCGGTGGACCAGGCCCGGGCTCCAGGGCAGCCCGATGCGCCGGATGGCCCGGGCATCCAGCGTCCCCTGGCAGAAAGCTTCCACGTACTCAGGCGCATGGGCCAGCTCCAGCCAGGCCCGGGGCGCCGGCTGGGGGCAGTGGAACTGGTCCAGGCTGGCTGTGCCATCGCGGATCAGGGTTTCATAGACCTTGCCGAACTTGGGCATGGGAAAGCGATGGCCAGGCGGCAAAGGTGTGACGTAGTCGGGATGGTAGACCAACGGCAGAGACATGGCGTCTCAAATCATACTCCCGAAAGCCCGATCCGCCAAGCCGGCCAGGGAATCGGGAGCAGGCCCCATCCGGCCGGCGCGTTTTCCAGAGTTGCAGGGATGGCTGACTCGGGTACAATGCAGGCGACGAATGAACGTTCCCCGACCTCCTTGATGCAGTTTTTTTGATCCACACATGGCTCTGCTGTACAAAGGTCAGATGAGGACGCTGACCCACGCAGATGAACGCTGCTTCGAGAGATTCTCTCCTGCGCTTCTTTGCGCCTTTGCGTTCACAAAAACGCCCTGTTTGCAGGGGATCCACACATTCCACAGATTGAATTGCACAGATAGAGAGGAGCTATCATGCCTGTGGAGTATGGCACACTGTTCGACCTCAAGGGGAGGAATGCCCTGGTGGTGGGCGCAGGCAGCGGCATTGGCCGGGCGTCCGCCGAGGGGCTGGCGGCATTCGGTGCCCGGGTCATCTGCGCCGATATCGACCTGGCCCAGGCCGAGGCTACCGCCGCCGCCATCGGCGGTCAGGAAGGCCAGGCCCAAGCCCTCCACCTGGACATGCGGGACGGCGACGGCATTCGTCAGGCGCTGGCCCAGTTACCTCCCCTGCAGATTCTGGTCTGTACCCCCAGCATCAACGTGCGCAAGCCCTTGCTGGAGATCACCGACGACGAGTTTGACCGCATCGTCAGCCTGAACCTCAAGGGCACCTTTCTGCTCCTGCGGGAAGTGGGGCGCCGCATGGCCGAGCAGGGCCAGGGCAGCATCATCGTCTTCTCCAGCATCCGGGCCCAGGTGATCGAGCCGGGGCAGGGCGTCTACGCGGCGACCAAGGCCGGCGTGGTCCAGTTGGTGCGCACCCTGGCCGCGGAGCTGGCGCCCCAGGGCGTGCGGGCCAACGCCATCGCCCCGGGCATCGTCGAAACACCCCTCACCGCCCAGATCAAGAACCACCCCGCCTGGTACCAGGCCTATGCGGACAAGAGCATGCTCAAACGCTGGGCCCAGCCGGAAGAGCTGGTGGGTGCGGTGATCTACCTGGCCTCCGACGCCAGCTCCTACGTCACCGGTTCGCTCCTGTTCGTGGACGGCGGCTGGACGGCCGCTGATGGTCGCTTTACGCCGCCCTTATAGGCCCCATACCCAACCCAAGGAGAACCCATGTCCACCCAGATCCATCCAGAAGAGCCGCGGGAGCCGGCGGGCTCCCCAGACCCTGTGCCGGCCATCGCCGATGAAGCCATCCAGGCTGCCGTCCACCTGGTAGGGCTGGACTTCACGCCGGAGGAGCGGTCCATGATGGTCAACGGGCTGGTGCAAAATCGCACCCGCTACGAGGAGCTGCGCCGGGTGCCCCTAGCCAATTCGGTGCCCCCGGCCCTGCGCTTCGACCCGGCACCGCCCACCCCGGCCTCGGCCGCTCCCCACCGGCGCCCCCTGACCCCCGGGCCGGTCACCCTGCCTCCCTTGCCCGCGGATCTGGAGGAACTGGCCTTCCTGCCGGTCACCCACCTGGCCCAGTTCATCCGCACCCGACAGATCACGGCCCGGGCTTTGACCGAGATGTACCTGAAGCGGCTGAAGCGGCTGGGTCCACAGCTGGAGTGCGTGGTCACCCTCACCGAAGAGCGGGCCCTGGCCCAGGCGGAGCGGGCCGACGCGGAGATCGCGGCCGGGCGCTATCGGGGGCCCCTCCACGGCATCCCCTGGGGCGTCAAGGATCTCCTGGCCACCCGGGGCATCCCCACCACCTGGGGAGCGCCCCCCTACCGGGAGCAGATCATCGACGTGGACGCCACCGTGATTCAGCGGCTGGAGCAGGCCGGCGCCGTCCTGGTGGCCAAGCTGACCACCGGCAGCCTGGCCTGGGGCGATGTGTGGTTCGGTGGGCGGACCCGCAGCCCCTGGAACCTGGAGGAGGGCTCCAGCGGTTCATCGGCCGGCTCGGCGGCGGCCACCGCGGCCGGGCTGGTGGGCTTTGCCATCGGCACCGAAACCCACGGCTCCATCGTCTCCCCGGCCACCCAGTGTGGCGTCACCGGTCTGCGCCCCACCTTCGGCCGGGTGAGCCGCTACGGGGCCATGGCCCTGGCATGGAGTCTGGACAAGATCGGCCCCCTCTGCCGTAGCGTAGAGGACTGTGCCCTGGTCTTCGACGCCATCCACGGGCCGGACGGCTTCGATCCCACGGTGGTGGATCGCCCCTTCGAGTGGGCGCCGCCGGCCGACCTCTCCCGCCTGCGCATCGGCTACGTGGCGGATGCCTTCGCCCAGGAGCAGGAAATGCGGGAGCAGGATGAGGCCACCCTGGCCCGGCTGCGGGAGTTGGGCGCCCACCTCATCCCCATCCAACTGCCGGACTTTCCCATCGACGCCGCCCAGATCATCCTGTACGCGGAGGCGGCTGCCGCCTTTGATGAGCTCACCCGCAGCAATCAGGATGACCTGCTGGTGCGCCAGGGAGAGGAGGCCTGGCCCAATCGTTTCCGGGTGGCCCGTCTCATTCCCGCGGTGGAGTACATCCAGGCCAATCGCCTGCGCACCCTGGTGATCCAGGCCATGGACGCGCTGCTGCAGGAGATCGATGTCTACGTGGCGCCCTCCCGCAGCCAAAACCTGTGGCTGACTAACCTGACGGGCCACCCGGCGGTGGTGGTCCCCAACGGCTTTCGCCCCAACGGCCTGCCCACTAGCATCACCTTCACCGGCCGCCTGTATGACGAGGCCACCGTGTTGGCCGTGGCCAAGGCCTACCAGGACGCCACCGACTTTCACCTGCAGCGGCCACCCCTCCCTGACCCCGGCCGGGAAGCCTGAACGTTATATCCTGGTCTATATCTGCAACCTGTATCTGGATCTATCGACTTCATCGCCCAGATGGGTTAGGTTGAAGGGGCCTGAAGAGTATCTGGATCCCAAGATGTTGACTTTGATCCCTGTGAGTAGCTTCCAGGCCCCGGTTGCAGAGACCGGGGGCTTTTTCGTATAGGAGTGCAATGTGATGACGTCTCAATTGGATTTGAATGAAATTCGCCGCCAGCTGGAAGAGGAGCGGGAGCGGCTCTTGGAAAAAGTGCGCGTCCGCAACGGCAACGACAGTACTGGCGCGGGTCGCAATCCGAACCGTACCGATCTGGCCAGCGATTACCTGGCACGGGAACGTCGGACCGCGCTCCTCTCCATGGAGCAGAAGATGCTGGCCCAGATCGACGAGGCGCTGCAGCGGCTGGAAGATGGCACCTATGGCCGGTGCGAGTCCTGCGGGGAACCGATTCCGCCGGAGCGCCTCGAGGCCTTGCCGTACGCGACCCTCTGCGTTATCTGCCAGGAGCGCAGCAGCAGCTCATCGTAGGGGTGGGCCGCCGTGCCCGCCCGTTGTCCCTGGCCGGAATGGGGCGAATCATGGTTCGCCCACAGTTCGCCCACACCGATTGGCCCCGGGCGGATGAAGGGACGGCGATGTAGGCGCAGCTACGAGCTGCGCCTACGTCGGAGCACTGTTTTTCGTCGGGGCAGCCCCCGTGCCCGCCCAATGCCGCCGGAAAATTGACAGTAAATTGTAAGGATTTCTTCTTCTCATCAGGCGTATTGTGTACTATTCTAACCGTTAGTGGTTTAAGCCGCGCTTTGCCATTCGTTTTCCCTTTATTCGCTTTCCCTTTCCAAGTTCCCTGTACACGCCTTTAATTTATTATCCCGCCTGGACGGATCCACTCCGGGTTACAACCCACAGCTAGCTTCTTGTACCACGAAAACGCAGCGTTTTCAGTGAGTGCGCACCGTTCCTGTTCCTGTGCTTTCCCATGGTGCCTTTGTCCGTCTGTCTGTCTTGTCTCGACCTGTCCCGCTTCCGCAGTTCTAACCGATTTTTCCGTCGAGTACTACAAGGAAAAGTGATTCATGAAAGTCAGTGAAAAAGCCAGAAGACGTCTTTGGAGCTTGACCGCATTGCTTCTGGTGGCCATGCTCCTCTCCACCACCGTGGTTTCCGCCCAATCGGGCGGGTCGGATATTTTCTTGCCCTTTGTATCGTCGGGCAGTCAGCCCGCTGGTCTGGGGAACAATGGGCCGGTTCCAACGGCGCCCACCCGCACCCTGGACGACATTCAGATCGATTCGTACATCGTGGTGATGGCCCTGGATCCGGTGATTGCGTTTGAGGGGAACGCCTCCTTCGCAGCCACCAAGCCGGGCAAGGGCCAAAAGATCAACCCCAACAGCGCCCATGTCAAACGATATCAGGCTTTCCTCAGGGAAACCCACGACAAGGCCCTGGCCGCGGCCGGCATCCCGGCCACCAACAAGCTGCACGACTACACGGTGGCCCTGAACGGCTTCGCAGCCCGCATGTCGGAAAAGCAGGCCCGACAGCTTGCCCAACAGGACGGGGTGGTGCTGGTGCAGCAGGATGAACTGCTACAGCTCCAGACGGACAGCAGCCCCACCTTCCTGGGGCTGACCGCGCCCGGCGGCGCCTGGCTGAAGGGTTACAACGGCGAAGGCGTGGTGGTGGGCGTCATCGATACGGGCATCTGGCCGGAGCACCCCAGCTTTGCCGACGACGGCAGCTATGCCCCGCCCCACACCGGCCCCCTCCCCTGTGAATTCGGCAACACCGCCCACAACCCCAACGACGCCCCCTTCACCTGCAACAACAAGCTCATCGGCGCCCGCCAGATGCTGGCCACCTATCGGGCTCTCATCGGCGCCGACCCCGATGAATTCGACTCGGCCCGGGACGACAACGGCCACGGCACCCACACGGCGGCTACCGCAGCCGGTAACGGTGGCGTGCCTGCCAGCATCTTCGGCATGCCCCTGGGCACTGTCTCGGGCATCGCTCCCCGGGCCCACATTGTGGCCTACAAGGGACTGGGCAATCTGGGCGGCTTCACCTCGGACCTGGCGGCGGCCATCGATCAGGCCGTGGCCGACGGGGTGGACGTGATCAACTACTCGGTGGGTGGCGGTGCCAGCCTGACCGGCGCCGATGAGATCGCCTACCTCTTCGCCGCCGACGCCGGCGTCTTCGTGGCCACCTCGGCCGGCAACTCCGGCCCCGGCCCCGGCACCATCGGCGGCCCGGCCTCCGCACCCTGGCTGACCACCGTGGGCGCCAGCACCCAGCGCCGCTTCTTCCAGGGGACGGTCCACACCGCGGACGGGCGCAGCTTCTCCGGCGCTTCCATCACGCCCGGCCTCACCGCCCGGCCCCTGGTGGATGCTGAATTCGCCGGTGGGGATCTCTGCATTCCCGGCACCCTGGCTCCCAACATCGTCGCCGGCAAGATCGTCCTCTGCCGGCGGGGGGCCATTGCCCGGGCGGCCAAGAGCCTGGCCGTCTACCAGGCCGGGGGCGCCGGCATGGTGCTCTACAACAACAGCGACGACGACAACCTCTTCACCGACACCCACTGGGTGCCTTCGGTCCACATCGACAACACGCCGGGCCTGGAGATCAAGGCGTACATCGCCTCCACGGCCAAGCCCATGGCCAAGATCACCACGGGCGAGCGGGGCGTCTGGGAGAGCGCGCCGTCCATGACCATCTTCTCCTCCCGGGGCCCGGATCCGGTGGCCGAGGACATCATCAAGCCGGATGTAACCGCGCCGGGCATGCAGATCCTGGCCGCCTGGTCTCCCTTTGGCGACGTGGGTGAGGTCTCTGGCCAGCTCTTCGCCGCCATCGCCGGTACCTCCATGTCCAGCCCCCACGTGGCCGGCCTCTTCGCCCTGATCAAGCAGGCCCACCCCGACTGGACGCCGGCCATGGCCAGATCGGCCCTCATGACCACCGCCTACCAGGACGTGCGGGACAACGACCGGGTGAGCCCGGCCGACCCCTTCGACATGGGTGCAGGCCACGTGGACCCGGGCAACAAGGCCGGCAAAGGCTCCATCTTCGAGCCCGGTCTGGTCTATGACGCCGGCTTCCTGGACTACCTGGGCTTCCTGTGTGACGCGGCGCCCGAGGTCTTCGCCAATCCCGCGGCGACCTGCGCCTCCCTCCAGTCCATCGGCATCCCCACCGACGCCAGCGACCTGAACCTGCCCTCCATCGGCATTGCCGAGCTGCCCGGCCGCCAGACGGTCCGGCGCACGGTCACCAGCGTGGCCAAGGAGCAGGGCTGGCGCAACTACAAGGTGTCGGTGGAAGCGCCTCCCGGCTTTGAGGTCACGGTGGATCCGCCCCGGCTGCGCCTGAAGAGCGGTGAAACGGCCATCTACTCGGTGACCATCACCACCGTGGATGCGCCCATCGGCGAGTGGCGCTTCGGCTCCCTGACTTGGACGGCGGACAACAAGCACTACGAGGTCTACAGCCCCATCGCCGTGCGGGCCGCGCTCTTCAGCGCCCCGGCCGAAATCTCCGGCAGCGGCGAGTCGGGTTCGGCCAGCTTCGACATTCGCTTCGGCTACACCGGTTCCTACACGGCAGCGCCCCATGGCCTGGAGCCGGCCACGGTCACGTCAGACACGGTGGTCCAGGATCCGGATCAGACCTTTGACCCGGCGGATGGCTTCAGCAACGCCCATGTCTTCAACCTCTCCGGCGTGGCCCACTTCCGCATCGCCATGCCGCCAGAGGCCACCGAGCCCGACGCGGACCTGGACATCTACGTGCAAGATCCCAACGGCGACATCGTGGCCTCCAGCACCAGCGGCGGCACCGATGAGCTGATCGACATTCCGTTGCCCATGGACGGCGCCTGGACCGTCTGGGTTCACGGCTGGTCGACGCCGGGTGGCGATTCGGACTACAACATGTGGACGTGGGCAGTGCCCCTGGCCAGCGGCGGCAGCCTGACTGTGGATGCAGCTCCTGCAGCTGCCGTCCTGGGCACCACTGGCACTGTCCAGGTGAGCTGGTCCGGCGCGGGCACCGGCACCCTGTCCGACTGGTACCTGGGCGCGGTCTCCCACACGGGCGACAGCGGCCTCATGGGCCTGACCCTGGTGGAGGTGGACAACCGGTAAGCGGCTCCCCGCCGCCAGGTCGGCAAGGGGGCAACCGCCCCCACAGCTTGTCATAACAAAGGGACCCGCCAGCCTGGCGGGTCCCTTTCGATTGGGCGTGGGAGTGGGCGTGATGGAACTCAGCTCATGATTTCGCAGGTCCGGTTTCCATACCGGACCTACTGGTTGGCTCTACTGCAAAAAGGTCAGATGAGGACGCTGACCCACGCAGATGAACGCCGATTCGGGTTAGGCTCTCCTGCGTTTCTTCGCGCCTTTGCGTTCAAAAATGCCCTTTTTGCAGGGGAGTCACTGGTTGGGTGTCCCCAGGTTGCCGCCGGGCGCCTCCTTGGCGCTGCCCGCCGGCGGCTGGGTGCAGAGGAAGGGAGGACGGTTGCCGCCACTGTGGTAGACGTAGGTCTGGCCGCCGGCCTGCAGGACGATACGGGCGCCATCCTGGGGGACCTGGATGTAGGCCATGCCGGGCTGAGGGCAGCCCATACTGGCATCCGGCCAGACCACTTCCTCGTAGGAGACCAGGGTGATCTCTTCGGTTGGGATGGAGAGCCGCTGGGCCAGGTCGGCCATGGCCTGTTGGACCAGCGGGTTCGACACAGGGGCTGAAGTGGGCATGGGTGCCTCCTGGGATGTGGGTGTAGGCTCCTGGGGGGCCGGGCTGACCACGGCCGTAGCGGTGGCCGCCGGTGTGACTGCTTCTGCACCGGGCGCAGGGATGGGTTGGCAGGCCGCCAGGAGCAGCAGGAGCAGGCTGAAAGCGAGCCAAAGGCCGCGCGAGATGGCATTCATGGTTACGTCGCCTTTCTATCCCGGGTTGCCGGGGGATGTCCCTCCCCGGGATGATTCATCCTGGTAAATCCCGGCAGAAATTCGTCCACAGGTTCCACCAGAGGTAGTGCGCCCAGAGGGCACCCGGAATTTCTGCCGTGGTATTTACGCCAGACTGTACCAGGGCACGAAGAATACACCCAAGAGACGGATTCCCGGCGGTCCTGGTTCCCGCCTGTCCCTCACGCCCCGGCGCCCAGCCGCTCCCACAGGAAGTCGTAAGCCAGGCGGCCGCTGATGCGGTGGCGCCCCTCGAACTCATCCAGCACCACATCCGTTTCTGGATTGCCCCCCAGGATGGCGCAGATCTCCCGGGCGCGGGCCACGCTGCGGCGCACCGCGGCCAGGGGAAAGATGGGGTCCCGGGTGCCCGCTTCCACCAGCATGGGCCGGGGCAAGATCAGCCCCACGATGTCGGCCATCTCGCCGATGTTGAGGAGGCCGGGCACGAAGTTGCAGGTGCAGTGGTGCATGGCCAGGATGCTCTCCCGGAAGGAGCTGTAGTAGCCGCTGACCACGCAGGCCTGGATGCGGGGATCCAGCGCGGTGTGGAAGAAGGTGGCCATGCCGCCGCCGGAAATGCCCATGGCGCCCAGCCGGTTCACATCCGCCTCCGGCAGGGTGGCCAGGAAATCCACCAGGCGCATGCCATCCCGCACCCGCAGGCCCACCAGGGACTTGCCCAGCATGAAGGCGTAGGTGGCGGCGTTGTGGCAGGTGGTGGGCTCTGGCTGGCCCAGCTCCCGGTTCAGGTAGCTGTAGTCGGTGCGTCGCTCGCCGAAGCCGGCGATTTCGGGCACGGCCACCAGGAAACCCCGCCGGCAGAGGGCCACGCCGAAGTCCTTGTGGTAGCCGTCTGGCTCCAGGCGCTCGGTGCCATCTTCCCAGAGGCCCACCACGTCCTTGGCGCCATAGCCGTGGCCGTGGTAGGCGATGACCACGGGGAGGGGCCCGCGTGCGCCCTTGGGCGTCAGCAGGTAGATGGGCATGCGGGCATGGGGCGAGGTGTGGATCACCACCTTGCGACGGATGAAGTCCCCTCGATCCACCTCCTCGATCCAGCTGGGCGCCGGGTCCACGGGCGGATCGTCCAGGAAGCCCACCGTTTCGGCCAGGGCCCCACGGCAGGCCTGCTGCCAGGCCTGGGCGCTTTCCCGGTCGGTGGCGGTGAAGGCATAGCGGGCCGCACCCTGGGCGCGGGCAGCCAGCTCCACCGTCGGCTGTAGTTCGGGCATTTCACGGGGCGACAAACGTCGACTCACCATCAGGCAACAATCCTTCCCGTATCTTCAATTCCCAATCTTCAATCTTCAATCTTGAACCTTCCCTCACAGCCCCCACGCCGCGCGCGCCTCCTCCATGGACCGCAGGGGCTCCTTCCCCAGGGCCGTGTGGCCGGTACCTTCGCCAACCCAGCGGGGATCGGCCGGCTCGCTGGCCGGCTGGAAGCGCACGTCGCAGCTCAGGCGGAAGCGGTTGGTCAGGTTGGTGGTGGAAGCGTGCATGGTGTGCATGCCAAACAGGATCACGTCCCCGGCGTAGAAGGGCGCGGTGAGCCAGCGGCCGCCGAACTTTTCCACAATCTCCATGGGATCCCTGGTGAACCACCCCTCGGTGCGGTCCCGGTCCACGTCCATGCGGCCGTAGGTCTCCCGTAGGATCGCGAAGCTCTCCAGGTTGTGGGAGCCCACACACATGGCCAGGGTCCCTTGATGGACCGGGATGTCGCCAAAGGGGATCCAGACGGTGTGGAGGCGGGGCGAGCCCCGGCCCATGTAGACGAAGTCGTAGTGTGCGCCGGTGTAGCGCTCGTTGCCCACGGCCCGCAGCCACTTGTAGTTGAAGGTCAACGCCGGCTCGCCGAAGTAGGCGGCGAAGAAGTCGAAGAGGCGGGGGTGCTCCACCACCGCCAGCACGTCTGGATGGTGGGCGATGCCCTTGCGTCCCATCATGGGCACTGTACGGCCGCCCCGGGGCATGACGCCCTCCAGCACGGGCTCGCCGGGCGTCAGGGCTTCCTGGGCGGCCATGTACTCCAGGATGGTCCGCCGTGCCTGGAGCACGGTGGCTCGAGGCAACAGGCCCCGCAGCAGCAGGTAGCCGTCTTCTGCCATGCGGGCCTGCAGGGCGGGCAGGTCGCCCAGCAAGTCGCTGCTATCCCGGAGTTCGCCCAGCTCTGGGCTGGGAAAGGCCAGGTCCCGATAGCCGAAGCGGATGTTCATGGTTTTGCTCCTTGGTCTGCTCGCCCTGGGGCTACATGGGGGGGATGGGCCTCACGGCGCAGGCATGTCGATCACGATCTTGACGGCTCCCTCGTCCCGGGTGCGTTGGAGCTCGTAGGCATCCAGCACCTGGTCGAAGGGGAAGCGGTGAGTGAGCATGGGCGCCGCATCGGCGATGCCGGTGGCCAGCAGCTCCAGGGCCATGTGGGTGCAGGACTGGCCGGGGTCGGCCATGGCGCCCACGATGGTCTGGCACTGGACGCACTTGCGGAACAGGCCCATCATGTCAAAGGGCATCCGTTTGCCCACCCGGGGCACGCCGAAGTAGAGGATGAAGCCGTAGCGCTTGACCAGGTCGATGGCCAGGTTGATGGAGTCGATTTCGCCCGCGGCTTCCACCACCACGTCCGCCATCTGGCCGCCGGTGATGGCCGCCACCGCCTCCACCGGATCCACCTCGCCGTTGTGGACCGTGTGGGTGGCGCCGTAGCGGGGGGAGAGCTGGAGGCGGTGGGCCTGGAGGTCCAGGGCGATGACCCGCCGCGCGCCCAGTCGGCGTACCATGAAGGTCCACCAGAGGCCGGCGGAGCCCTGGCCGATCACGGCCACGTCCTTGTCCACCAGGTTGGGCAGGCGCCTGGCCGCGTAGATGACGGTGCCCAGCTGTTGCGCCTGGAGCAGCTCTTCCACCGGCTTGCCCGGCGGCAGGGGCAGGACATGTTCCACCGGCGCCAGATAGTATTCGGCCATGGCCCGGTTGTCCCGGACCAGGGTCAGGGCTATGTCGCCCACTTTCAGCGGCCCGGCTGCGCCGTTCACCGCCTCGACGACCCCTACCATCTCGTGGCCGCTGGCGCCTGGCGGCAGGGGGTAATTCTCCTGGGGGGAGTGGTAGAAGGTGTGAATGTCGCTGCCGCACAGGGAGAGATGGCGGGTTCGAATCAACGCGTACCCCGGCTGGAGGGTGGGTTTGGGGACTTCCACAAAGACGGCCTCCCCTGGGGCCAGGATCTGTACTGCGCGCATGGGTGTATCCTTCTGCTGGTTGCGGTGCGGAATGGGCGCTGCTCAAGCGGAGCGGGATTGCGTCTGGGGCACCCGGCCCGGCCAGACCTGGGCATTGACGATGAAGGGCGGTCGCTCTCCCCGCAATACCTGGACCACCTGCTCGGCTACCCCGTAGTTCATGGCCCGGATGCCCCGGTCCGTGTTGGAGGCGATGTGGGGGGTGACCACCACGTTGCGCATGGACAGGAGGGGGTTGTCCGGCGCCGGCGGCTCGGGGTCGAAGACGTCCAGCCCGGCGGCGGCCAGGTGTCCATCCTGGAGGGCGCGGATGAGCGCAGCCTCGTCCACCACAGGACCCCGGCTGGCGTTGATCAGGTAGGAGCCGGGCTGCATCAGGCGCAGCTCCCGCTCGCCGATGAGGTGGCGGGTGGCCGGCGTGAGGGGCACGTGGACGGTCACGAAATGGGCGCGGCGCAGCAACTCATCCAGGTTGTCGGTCAGGGTGACCCGCTCCGGCGTGGGCAGGTTCTTGTCCACGAAGGGATCGAAGACGAGCACGTTCATGCGCAGCCCCAGGGCGCAGATCTCCGCCACCCGACGGCCGATGCGCCCGTAGCCCACCACGCCCAGGGTGCGGTCCAGCAGCTCGGTGCCCATCATCTCCTCCCGGCCAATGCTGCGGTCGTGGCGCAGGTGCATGTCGCCCACCATGACCCGTTTGGCCACGGCCATCAGCAGGGCCACCGCGTGCTCGGCGGTGGATTCGGTGGGTGCGTCGGGGGTGTGGATGACCAGGATGTTGCGCTCGGTGGCCGCGTCCACGTCGATGTTGTCCACGCCGATGCCGGGCTTGGCGATGGCCTTGAGGTTGGGGCCGACCCGGTCCATGAAGGCGGCGTCGGCGTACATGCCACCCACGACCACCACGTCGGCGCCGGCCGCCTGTTCCATGGTGGGGTCGATGATCACATCCGCCACTTCCCGCACCAGATCCGCGGCGCCCATGCGCAATTCAAACTGCATGACAACTTTTGGCTTCATACTCCTCTGGTTCTCCGTGATTGTTGTGTGTGGGGTTGGAACGTTGTGAGACTGATTCCATCCGGCTCCGCGCACCCCGATGGGCAGAAATCCTCTAGGCGGGGCGTCCCGCAAGACAGGGGCAAGAAGGGATGGGGTTTGGATGAAATCGCTGTGGGCTCCCATTGTCGCGCCATTTGCCAGGATGACCAAATACGCCCCGGGGCGCTTCAGGGGGTGGCCGGGTGGGTGATTTTCAGGGTGACCGGGTTGGGCCAGCGCCGGTCGTTGTAGAGCCGTTGGGCGCGCATGGCCGAGATGTGCAGGCCCCGCTCGTCCTGCTCCCAGCGGGCCTCCGGGTTGACATCTGGGCGGTATTCCAACACCCGGCCCGATTGGCCCAACAGGCTCACCGTGCTCTGGTCGCTGGCCCGCACGTTTTTCAGGGTGAGGACCTTGCGCTCGCCGTAGGTCCAGGGGGAGCCGGTGATGATGGCGTAGATGGCGCTGCCATCCCGGGCCTGGGTGTACCAGGCGGTATGGTCCAGGGTGAGGGTTTCCCGGATGGGGTTGTAGGGCCGGACCTGATAGATGGCCTCGCCGTTGACAAAGAGCCACAGGCCCATCTCCTGGATGCGAGCCTCCTGTTCCACGGGGAGGGTGCCGTCGGGCTTGGGGCCCACGTTGAGCAGGAGGTTGCCGCCCTTGGCCCGGGTTTCGATGAGCATCTGGATCAGCTGGGTGCCGGATTTGTAAACTTCGTTGGTGGGTTTGTAGGCCCACTGGGTCCCCAGGGTGAAGCACGCCTCCCACGGCCCGGGGATGGCCTGGTCGGGGATGTGCTGTTCGGGCGTGGCCAGGTCGCCCCGGGTCACCACGATGTCCGGCTGGAGCTCCCAGGCCAGTTGCTTCAGCCCCTCGGCCTGGCCGTCGAAGAAAATGACGTCCACCGGGCCGTATTGGGTCAGGAGCTCCCGCACCTGGGCCTGGTTGTGGGCCATGAGCTCGGGGTTATGGCGGGGATCTGCTTCGACGCTGTCCCGGCTGATCTCATGCCCCTGGCGATGGAGCATCCAGAAGTCGTCGGGCGAAAAGTAGAAGCCGATGGCGATCCCCCAACGGCGGAAGGCCTCCACCACCTCCCGGGTTACGTCCCGGCCGAAGGGGGTGTTCAGGACGTTGAAGTCGGTGGTCTGGGTTTCAAACATGCAGAAGCCGTTGTGGTGCTTGGTGGTGAAGACCACGTAGCGCATGCCCGCCACCTTGGCCAGCCGCGCCCACTCGTCCGGGTCGAAGCGGGTGGGGTTGAAGGTGCGGGGGAGCTCGTTAAAATAGCGGTGGCAGTAGTCGGGCGAGGCGCCCACCAGGGAGTGGCTGATGACGGAGCCCAGCTGGACATCCACGCTCCAGTGGATGAAGAGGCCCAGGGCCTGATCCTGGAACCATGCCAGCCGCTCCGGGCGGTTGCCGGTTTGGGCGGCGGCCGCCTGGAAATTGCGGGCGGCGCCGGCGCTTTCCTGCACAGATGATGAAGAAGTGGACATGATGTTTCCTCAAGTGGCTGAATCGGGTATGATGGTTGGTGGATAGTAAATCCCGGGAGCTGTTCCATCAGTGTAGCCAAAGGCTGGCGCTCTGCCAAACGGCGACATAGACGAAGGAGTCTCTCATGTCGGACACTGCCACATCGGACGCTGTTTTTCCCGCGGGGCCACGGTTTCGCCACCCGTTGATCTCCTACTGGAAGTTCCGCCGGGACCCAACGGGCTTTCTCACCCGGCTGGCGCGCCAATACGGCGATGTGGTCTATTTCAAGCTGGCCGGTCGCGATACCTTCCTCCTCAGCCACCCCGATTTCGTCCGGGACGTGCTGGTCACCCACGACCGCAGCTTCATCAAGAGCCGGGGGCTTCAACAGGCCCGCTGGCTGCTGGGAAATGGCCTGTTGACCAGCGAAGGGGAGCTCCACCGCCGCCAGCGCCGCCTGATCCAGCCCCTGTTCCACCGGCAACAGATCGGGCGTTACGCTGACACCATGGCCACCTACACGGACCGCCTGACCGGCCCGGCCTGCTGGCAGGATGGCGCCATGGTGGACATTCACCAGGAGATGATGCGCCTCACCCTGGCCATCGTGGGCAAGTGTATCTTCAACCAGGATATCGAGGCAGAGGCGTCGGAGATCGGCGCCTGCATGGATATCCTGACCCGCAACTTCCAGCGGATGCTTTTACCCTTTTCCGATTGGCTCATGCGCCTGCCCACGGCAGAAAACCGGCGCATTCGTCAGGCCGCGGCCACCCTGGACCGCATTGTTCTGGGGCTGATCCAGGAGCGCCGGCAGGCTCAGGCGAATCCCGACCAGGCCGAAGACCTGCTCTCCTTGCTCCTGGCTGCCCGGGATGTAGAGGGCGATGGCGGCGGCATGGATGACCGGCAGGTGCGGGACGAGGCGCTGACCCTGCTGCTGGCCGGCCACGAGACCACCGCCAATGCCCTCACCTGGACCTGGTACCTCCTCAGCCAGTATCCCGAAGTCCAGACCCGGCTGCAGGCGGAGGTGGATCGGGTGCTGGGCGGCCGGTTGCCCACGGCGGACGACGTGGCCGCCCTGGCCTACACCCGGATGGTCTTGGCGGAGGCCATGCGTCTCTATCCGCCGGCCTGGATCATGGGCCGGGAGGCGCGCGAGGACGTGGAGATCGGCGGCTACCGGATTCCAGCCGGCTCAACCGTGCTGGTGAGCCAGTGGGTCGTCCACCGGGATCCCCGCTACTATCCGGAGCCGGAGCGCTTTGACCCCATGCGCTGGACGGCGGAAGCCCAGGCCGGGCGTCCCCGGTATGCGTACTTCCCCTTCGGCGGGGGATCCCGCATCTGCATCGGCGAGCACTTTGCCTGGCTGGAGGGGATCCTGATCCTGGCCACCGTGGCCCGGCATTGGCAACTGGAGATGGCGAGTCCGCGGCCGCCCCAGCCCCAGGCCACCATCACCCTGCGGCCCCGCCATGGCCTGCCCATGGTGCTCCGCCGCCGGGTTGAGACGCCTGTCGCCGCCCTGGCCAAGTAACCGAGCGGGGGCAGGTGCCGGGAACGAGGCCTCTCGTCGGAAACGCCAGAAGCCAGAAAAGCCAGAATCCGGCCTTGACAAGAGAGTCCCTCTTGTCTACCATGAAACGGATTTCAGGCTGTAGCATGAGGAACATCTGAACAGGTCCATCCGCTGGCGATAGCCTCACGAATCTGTCGCCAGCTCACCCCAGGGAGAGCGCCCCATGTCATCTGGCCTGCCGGCACGCATACCGACTGTCAGCCTGGATGTGAACACGCCGGTTTCCCCGCCCTACTGGGCTCTGCTGGAACGGGAGCTGCTGCGGGCCCAGACAGACGCGTGTCAGGAATTTTTTGCCCGCTATTTCGATGAACGGGGCTATCTCCGCTGCGTACCCCGATGGGGGGGCGACGACGGCCCGGACGATGCGGCCGAGAACCTGCTCAACTGGACCCTGCTTCATGCCCTGGGCGCGCCGGACGTGATCCTGGACCTCTACCGGGTGGGGTGGGAAGGTCACCTGCGCCAGTACACCGAGGCCAAAACGGTGGAGGTGCCCCTGGCCCGGGATGGCATGTACTACCGGGAATTCCCGGTCATGTTTGACTGGTTCCACCACGGCGAGGGCTTCTCGGCCTTTTTCCTCCAGGGGCTTTCCACCCCGGACGACCGCCTCCTGCGACAGCGTATGGAGCGCTACGCGGGCTTCTACATGGGGGAGGATCCCCAGGCCCCCAACTACGATCCCCAACACCGCATCATCCGGAGCCTCTTCAACGGCAGCCGGGGGCCCCTCCTGCGCAAGGCCACCGGCCTGGACTGGGCCGGCGATCCCATCGAGGTAGAGGGGCGTTTTCACCTGGGGCACGGCGAACGCAGCTACGCGGAGATGGTGGCCCACTTCAAGGATTACAACGACGTGGTGGGGGATCACCCCCTCAACCTGGCCGCCACCACCCTGGGTGTCCTGGCGTACACGCTCACCGGGGATGAAAAGTACCGGCGCTGGGCGCTGGACTACCTGGACGCCTGGGTGGAACGCACCCGGGCCAACGGCGGCATCATCCCCACCAACATCGGCCTGGACGGCACCATCGGCGGCGCCTGCGATGGCAAGTGGTACGGCGGCGTCTACGGCTGGGGCTTCACGGTGGAAGTGCCCCAAACCGGCGAACTGGCCCACCGGCCGGCCTTCCAGTCCCGCACCCACTACGCCTTTGCCAACGGCCTGCTCCTGACCGGCGACATGGGCTACATCCAGGTCTGGCGGGAGATGTACGACCGGGTCAACGCCCACGCCAGGCAGGAGGACGGGCGGATCCTCTACCCCCATATGTACGGCGACCAGGGCTGGTATGACTACACGCCCGAGCCGTTTCAGCCGGGCGCCCGGGAGGTCTACTACTGGACCATGGACCCGGCGGACCGGGAACGGGTCGCCGACGATCCCTGGTTCGCCTTCCTGGAAGGGAGGCGAACCGATTATCCCATCGAAGCCCTCCAGCGGGATCTGGCCGCGGTCCACGACAAGGTGGTGGGCATGCGCCACGACACTTCCACGCCGGATACCCGCCTCTCCGATGACATGAACCACCTCAACCCGGCCACCACGGCCGCGCTGACCGAGCTGATGCTGGGCGGGCTACCCACCGGCCGGGTGGGCTATCCCCTCCACTGCCGGCTGCGTTACTTCGACCCGGCCCGTCGCCGCGCGGGCCTGCCTGAGGACGTGGCCGCGCTGGTGGATGGCATGACGGCTGACACCACCTCGGTACAGCTGGTCAACACCAGCCAGACAGCCGCGCGCACGGTGATCGTCCAGGGCGGCGCCTATGGCGAGCATCAGATCGAGCGGGTCCAGGTGGAAGGACAGGGAGGGTTTGAAGTGGGCCACCGGGCTTTTGTGGTGCATCTGGCGCCGGGCTGTGGCACCCGGCTGACATTGTCCATGCACCGTTACGCCCATCGGCCGACCATGGGCTTCCCGTGGCCTTGAAACGAAAAACTCGAAGTCAATAAGAGCCGGATGAAGGGCATCCAAAAGAAAAGAAAGGAGACGATTTTGGCCCGGATCCTGGTGATCGACGATGAATCCGAAGTGCGAGCCGTGGTACAGGAACTGCTGGAGTCGGTGGGATACGAGGTCGAAGGCGCGCCCAACGGCAAAGTCGGGCTCCAGCTCTTCCGCAAAAAACCGGCGGATCTCATCATCGCCGACATTCTCATGCCGGAGCAGGATGGGTTGGAGACCATATTGACCCTCCTGCGGGAACGGCCGGATACCAAAATTGTGGCCATGTCGGGCGGCGGCCGCTACGGTCTGATGGACTATTTAGAAATTGCCCGCCGTTTTGGCGTGCGCCACACCATCCGAAAGCCCTTCACCCTGGAGGAGCTGGTGGAGACGGTGCAGGCGGCCTTGGGCGAACCATCGGCTGGGCCGTGAGTGGCGCGGCCGCCCGGGCCTGTGTCACTGGATTCGCTTCCCATCTCCCCTCGTTCATTCCCCCTGGCCCAGGGAGTAGCCCCGTTCGCCGTCGAAGAGGTACAGATTCTCCACCTTGATCACGTCATACCCGGCTCCATGCAGGCGTTGTAGCAACCGTAACACCTGGTCATAGGTCACCTGGTCGCTGCTGGCCATGAAACGGCAGCGCCAGTGATCGCTGCGGTAGGTTTCCGGCAGGCCTTCCGGATAGACCTTCACCCCCCGGTTGCTGATCATGCTCAGGGCCAGCCCCTCGCCGTTCAACGCCTCCAGCCGCTGTCCCAGCTCGTTGGGATCCCGCTCTCCTTCGGACCAATCCAGGAAGACGTCCACGCCCACCAGGCGCTTCTCCTGGCGGGGACTGGGCGCGACCTGCACCTGAATGCCCCCTTGCCGGTATTGGACCGGCCGCAGATAGCGGGGCTCCCGGCCCAGGCGTTCGATCACGGCCTGGGTGAAGCCTTCGGTGCCCACTTCTCGACGGCTCAGCCCCTCTCGATAGATGTCCGCGGTATGGATGCCGTCCTCCAGGGTGGTCAGCCAGGCGTTCATGATGGTGGTGGCCACCTCTGCCTCGCCCAGGTGGACCAGCATCTGGGTGGCGGCCACCAGCAGGCCGGAGGGGTTGGCCACGCCCTTGCCCGCGATATCTGGCGCGGAGCCGTGGACCGCCTCGAACATGGCCATCTCCATGCCCACGTTGGCCGAGCCGGCCAGCCCCACCGAGCCCGCGATCTGGGCGGCGATGTCCGAGAGGATGTCGCCGTACAGATTGAGGGTGACGATGACGTCGAAGCGTTCGGGCTGGGCGGCCAGCCGCGCCGCGCCGATGTCGATGATCTGGTGATCGCTGGCAATATCCGGGTATTCGGCGGCAACCTCGTTGAAGATGCGGTGGAAGAGGCCGTCGGTGTGTTTCAGGATGTTGTCCTTGGTCATGCAGGTGACCTTGCGCCGGCCATAGGCCCGGGCATATTCAAAGGCGAAGCGGATGATGCGTTCCGTGCCGGGGCGGGAGACCAGCTTCAGGGCTTCGATGGCCTCGGGCGTCTGCTGGTACTCGATGCCGGCGTAGAGATCCTCTTCGTTCTCCCGGATGATCACCAGGTCCATGCCTGGGTGGAAGGAGGCCACAAAGGGGGCGTAGGATTTGGTCTGGCGCACGTTGGCAAAAAGGCCCAGGGCCTTGCGGATGGTCACGTTGAGGCTTTTGTAGCCGCCGCCCTGGGGCGTGGTGATGGGGCCCTTGAGCAGGACCTTGTTGGCCCGGATCACATCCCAGGCCTCCGGCGGAATCCCCGAGAGGATACCCCGGCGGTAGACACTTTCACCTACTTCGATGACGTCGTAGGCCAGGGGCGCGCCGGCGGCCTGCAGGATCTCCAGGGTGGCTTCCATGATTTCCGGCCCGATGCCGTCGCCGTAGGCCACGGTGATGCGTTTCTGCTGCATGGATGAACTCCTTGGGCGTCTCATGCCCGATCTATGGCTCCAGGAGGCTTCCCCAAACCTCCATATCCAGCTCAATATCGGCCCGGTTGAGGATGTTGTCCAGCTCCGCGTCCACCGCCGGCAGGTCTGCCAGATCTTCGGTCACCAGCTCCAGATCCTGGGGCGTGGCATCGGTCACGTAGGCCCGCTCGAACATCTTGCGGGGATCCAGCCAGTAGCCGCCCACGGCAAACTTGCCCCAGCGGGTCATGAAGTAGAGGAGCACGTAGCGCCGCCCGCTGGGATGACGGTCCGCGATGCGGGAGCCGTTGACGCTGATGGGGTAAAGAAAGTCTACCCCAGAAGGCGTCCGGGCTGCGCGATAGTAGCGGAGCTCGTTGGTCCGCTTGAAACGATAGATGGCGCCGGGTGTCAACATCGCACTTACCATATCTGCCAAAATCTGGGTCGGACCCGTCCCGTTTCTACCTTGGCCTGTCCCGTCTATGATACAATAATCCCGGGCATCCCCCAACCGCACATCCTCCGCCACCATCCATCCTGTCACCAGGAGATGCACCATGCAGATCACCGATATCACCACGGAAGTCTACCGTTGGCCGCGCGCCAGGCCCATCACCAACGGCAAGCACACCTACACCCACGTCACCCTGGGCCTGGTGAAGATTGACACCGACGAGGGGGTCCAGGGCATCGGGCTGGGCGCAGGCAATTCCATCGTCCAGGCGGCCATTGAACACTTCAAACCCCACCTCCTGGGCGAAGATCCCCTGAACGTGGAGCGCCTCTGGCACAAACTGTGGGTGCCCAAACTGGTGGGGCGCCGGGGGCTGACCACCCGGGCCATCAGCGCCATCGACATTGCCCTGTGGGACCTGCGGGCCAAGGTGGCGGGCATGCCCCTCTACAAGCTGCTGGGCGGCTACCGGGACCGGGTCCCCACCTACATCGCGGGCGGCTACTACGAGGAGGGCAAGGGGCTCAAGGAGCTGGCCCAGGAGATGGCCGACAACGTGGCCATGGGGGCCCGGGCCATCAAGATGAAGGTGGGCGCGCTCTCCATCCGGGAGGACGCGGAGCGAGTCCGGGTGGTGCGGGAGACGGTAGGGCCGGATGTCAAGGTCATGGTGGACGCCAACTGCGCCTACCGGGTGCATGAGGCCATCCAACTGGCCAAACGCATCGAGGAGTACGAGCCCTACTGGTTCGAAGAGCCCATCGCGCCGGACGACTACGCCGGGCATCGCCGCCTGGCAGAAGCCACCACCATCCCCATCGCCACGGGCGAAAACGAGTACACCCGCTACGGCTTCCGGGACCTGATCCAGCAGCAGGCAGTGGCCATCCTCAACGCGGACGCGGTCATCCTGGGTGGTGTGACCGAGTTCATGAAAGTGGCCGCGCTGGCCCAGGCCTTCGACGTGGACATCGCCCCCCACGGCCCCCAGGAGATCCACGTCCACCTGGTGGCTGCCATCGCCAACGGCCTGATCCTGGAGTTCTACCGGGATACGGTGGATCCCATGTGGGGCAAGGTCTATCACCACACCCTGCGCCTCAACGACGACGGCACCGTCAGCCCGCCGGATGTGCCCGGCATCGGCATCGAACCCAACGACGAGGCCCTGGCGCCGTACCGGATCGCCTGAAGGACGCCTGTGAAATCTGTGCATCGAATGAAATCTGTGCATCGAAATAGAGGGGAACATACGAGCCATGCGTGTCGAAGAACTGGATACACCCGTTTTGACCATTGACCTGGATGCCCTGGAAGAAAACCTGGACCGCTATCAGCACTATTTCAACCAGCACGGCATCGGCCTGCGCCCCCACATCAAGACCCACAAGACCCTGGCCGTAGCCCGCATGCAGATGGACCGGGGCGCCATCGGCCTGACCTGCCAGAAGATCGGCGAGGCCGAGGTGCTGGTCTCCGGCGGCCTGGCGGTAGACATCCTCATTCCCTACAACATCATCGGCAAGCAGAAGCTGGAGCGCCTCTGCGCGCTGGCCCGCCAGACCACCATCACCGTGGCCGCGGACTCGGCCTACACGGTCAACGGCCTCTCTGAAGCCGCCAGCGCGGAAGGGGTCACCCTGGGCGTGGTGGTGGAGATCGAGACCGGCCAGGAACGCACCGGCACCATCACGCCCGAGCAGACCCTGGCCCTGGCCCAGCTCATCGACCGTTCCCCCGGCCTGGAGTTCCGGGGCATCATGGGCTTCCCCACGCCGCCTGAAACCCGTCCCCTGATCCAGGAAACCCTGGCCCTCCTGGATCGCCACGGCCTGCCCCACCCCATGGTCAGCGGCGGCAGCACCAAGTACGCGCTGCAGGCCCACCTGATCCCGGAGCTGACCGAATACCGGATCGGCGAATACCCGGTGGGGGGGTATGGCCACCTCCTGGCCGGCCGCCACACCCTGGAGCAGTGCGCGCTGCGGGTCATCGCCACCGTGGTCAGCCGACCCACCGAGGGCCGGGCCATCCTGGACGCCGGCAGCAAGACCATGAGCGCATCCACCCTGGAGACCGAACGGGGCACCAGCATTGGCTACATTGTGGAATACCCGGACGCCCATTTCTATGGCTTCTCCGAGGAACACGGCCACGTGGACGTTTCGGCCTGTGCCCGCAAGCCGGAGATCGGCGAGCGAGTCCAGGTGCTGCCGGTCCACCCATGCCCCTGCGTCAACGAGCACAACGAGATCGTAGCGGTACGCCAGGGCCGGGTGGAGGCCATCTGGCCCGTCTATGCCCGAGGTAAAATTCGATAAGGAGGGATCCATGGCTGGCCAGGGCGTTTCTCCACCGGTGGTGGATACCCATGTCCACATTTGGGCCATCGACCCACCCCGCTATCCGGTGGGGCCTACGGCGCCCGGCTGGAAGACCCTGCCCGATGAACCAGGAACGGCAGAGGAGCTCCTGGCCGAGATGGACGCCAACGGCGTGGACTGGGCTGTGCTGGTGCAGACCAGCTGGTCTACCTGGGATAACGGCTACATCGCCGATTCGGTGGCTCGCTATCCCCACCGGTTTGTTGGGCATGGGCTCATCGATCCCCAGGATCCGAACAACGCCTCCCAGGCCCGCTATTGGGTGAAGGAGCGGGGGCTGGCAGGCTTCCGCTTTCACCCCATGTACTACCCCGGGCAGAAGATCCTGCTGACGCCGGAGAACGGCCCCCTGTGGGAAGAGATCGCGGCGCTGGATGTGGTGATACAGTTTCACCTGCGCGCAGCCGATGCGGATCAGGTCGCGGCGATTGCCCGGCGCTACCCCCATCTCCGGCTGATCGTGGATCACATGGGCTATCCGGAGGTGGATGCCGGCATGGAGGCCTTTCGGCCCATCCTGGAGCTGGCCCGCTACGAAAATGTCTACATCAAGCTATCCGACATCAAGGGACGCTCCCGGCAGCCCTTCCCTTTTCCCGATGTCCATCCCTACATCCGTGCCCTGTTGGATGCCTTCGGCGCGGATCGGGCTGTCTGGGGCACCGGGTACCCAGGCCACCATCGTCTCAGGCACAACTGGCTCACCCTGGCGGATGAGCTGCGCCTGATTCGGGAAGGGCTGCCGTTCCTGTCCGAGGCGCAGCGGGAGCGGATACTCGGGGGCACGGCCGTGGAGCTTTGGGGCCTGGGCTAGGTACGCGGCCCCATCACAGCCAGATGCGTACCACCCACCCCGATGTGGCGTCGCAGTAGAGCAGATCCTGGCCGAAGATGGAGAGCCCGTGGGGTTCGGGTAGGGAGGCGGGCACGTCGATCCGGTCCAGGACGCGGCCATCGTGCAGGTCCAGCTTGACGATGGTCCGCTCACTGGTGTGGACCACCCAGATCCCGTCCGCCACCCGCACCACCCCGTGGGCCCGGCCGTAGGGCAGGGGAAGCACCTGTTGTACGCTCCAGTCGGCGATGCGCACTTTGGTGAGGGTCTGGCTCTTGAGGGTGGTGAGCCACAGCACGCCCTCTTCATAGCGGTCATACTCCAGGCCGTGGGTGCCGCCACCGCCCGGCAGGGGATAGCGGGCCAGGGTGGCGCCGCTGGCCGGATCCACCTGAAGGATTTCGCCCGTGCCTGCCTGGGCATCGGTGGGGCGGGGCAGGCGCCAGAGGGTGGCCGGGCCGTTGGCGGCCAGCCACAGCGTGCCCCCGCCGAAGGTCAGGCCGCTGGTATTGGACGACTCGGTGGGAATGTCCCGCACCAGCCGGGTCACGCCGTATTCGTTGGGGTTCTCCAGTTCGATCAGGGCCACCCGGTCGGTGATCTGGTCCACGATCCACAGACCCTCGTCGGTGACCTGGAGGCCGTTGGGGACGCTGTACGGCGCGCGAAACCACGCCTCGATCTTCCTCGCCATTGGGTTCGCTCCTTGGGATAGAAGGACGGGGGACGGACGACCGAGGACCAGGGACGAAAGACCAGGGACCGAAGACGGGCCCGGTACGGACGCGCCTCCGCCTTCGTCTTTCGTCCCTGGTCTTCCTCACGCCAGGCTGGGCACCGGCACGCCCAGACTGGCGGCTGTGGCGCAGATTTCCTCCCAGGTGGTCTCCTCCAGCGGAATTCCTTCGGCCTCCCGCTGGCGCCGGCGCTCCTCCTCGATCTCGCCGGGCACGTAAATCTTGTCCACGCCAGGCAAGGTGGGCGACGACTTGACCCACTCCACCAGGGTTTTGACTTCCCGCTTGAACTCCGCGGGGTCGATGAAGCTCTCGATCCGGATGGCCAGGGCCAGGTAGCCACTGCCTCCCCGGGTGGGCTGGGCCGCGCTACAGCCAGCCCAGGAGAGGCCGCCGGCAATGGCGTCGATCATCATGGCCAGGCCGAAGCCCTTGTAGCCGAAGGGGCCGCCCAACGGTAACATGGCCACGTCGCCATCCCGGAAGAGGTTGGGGTCGGTGACCGGGTTGCCGTGGCGGTCGATGAGCCAGCCTTCGGGCAGGGGCAGGCCCCGGGCCCGTTGCACGTCCACCTTGCCGCCGGCGGCCACGCTGGTGGTGATGTCCAGCATCAGGGGCGGGCCATCCCCCCGGGGGACGCTGATGGCGATGGGGTTCGGTGGGAGGCGCCGGGCCACGCCGCCGAAGGGCGCGGTGAAGCGTGCGCCGCCGTTGAGCATCAGGATACCGATACAGTCCTGTTCCGCGGCCATGGGCGGGAAGGCCCCCAGCCGGCCGATGTGGCCGGAGTGGTGGACGGCCACAGCGCCGAAGGTGTGCTGTTGGGCCCGCTGGATGGCCATCTCCATGGCCTGGTAGCAGAGGACGATGCCGAAGCTGCGGTTGGCGTCGATGACCAGGGAGGCGGGCGTCTCCCGCACCACCCGGTGCTGGCCCACCGGCCGCAGGTCGCCTGCCTGCAGGCTGCGCACATAGCCCGGGATGCGGATGATGCCGTGGGAGTCGTGGCCCACCAGGTTGGACTCCACCAGATGGTCGATGGCGATCTGGGCCTGGTCCGTGGGCAGCCCGGCCGCCTCGAAGATGGCGCGGCCAAAGTCTTGCATCATGGAGGGTGGTATGGTTGGCATGGGGAGCGCTCCTGTCAGGTCGCTGAAGATTGAGCGTGGATATTAAATCAGCTCATCTAAAAACTGGAGCAGCCGACTCAGTTGCTGGTGATAGATATCACGAAGCAGCAGGGCTTTCCGGTAGACGAGCATGAGCCGTTCCGGGTCGATGGTCATGGTGTAGGCGTGACGAAAGAGGTGTCGAAATCGCCGTAGCTCGTACAATGCCTCGTACATGCCGTCATCGATGACTGCAGGTCGCAGGGGAGTGAGGTCCAGCCGCATCCTATCGAGAAGTTGGGAATGCCATCGACCTCGTGGATCGAGCTGATTCTCAAAGGTCCTGGCAATATTGAGAAAGATGTTCTCAAAGGCGTTGTAGAGATTGTGCAAGCGATAGGCCAGCGTAATCTGGGCGCGTTCATCCTCCAGGACGTTTTCACCCTCCTGGAAGAGCCGATCCATGGCACTGTAGATTTCATCGATGGCCTCCAGATCCTTACGGATGCTGGCGATCAGGACCACAATCGGTTCGTTCATAGATCAGAGCTCCGTATCTCTGCACCTCGGACCGGATGGGTTCGACCAGCGGCCGCACGTCGCAGTCCCGGCCCAGCCGCTGTTCCAGTGCGCGCCAGAACCTGCTTTCGGCTTCCAACGACTGGCATTCCACGGCCAGGTCGATGTCCGAGTGGGGGCCAAAACAGCCCGGCCTGCAAATGGAGCCATACAGCCAGACCCGCTGCACCTCCGGGTGGTCGGGGGCAATCTCGGCCACGGCCCGGCGCACCTGTTCCAACCAGTACAGCCGTTCCGTTTCGAGGGCGTGGCGTCTGGCTTCGGTCCGCTCCTTGAGCCAGGCCCGGGCGATTTTGATTTGCCTTTCTGGATGTTGGGTGTCACCTGCTGCTTCCGTCATGGCCCCATTATAGCACTTCTTGCTTCCCACGCCGGGCCACCTCTCCCATGGCCAGCAACCGCTCCCCGGCCTCCCGCAGGGTCTCCAGCCGTTTGGGGAAGGCAAAGCGCACCCGACCTTCACCGTGGCCGGGTGTGGAATAGAAGCTGCCCATGGGCACCACCGCCACGCCCACTTCCCGGGTCATCCACAGGGAGAAGTCCATGGGCGCCCACCGGGCCTGGGGAATGGGCAGTTGCGTGTAGTCCGCGACGGTGTAGTAGGCCCCTTCTGGCTGGAGGGCCAGGAAGCCCGCCTCTTCCAGGTAGCCCAACATGACATCCCGCCGTCGGTGATAGTCCCGGGTCATCTCCGCGTAGTAGCTCTCTGGCAGCTCCAGCGCGGCCAGGGCCGCGGCCTGCAGGGGCGTGGGCGCGCAGATGGTCAGGTAGTCGTGCGCGCTGTGGACCGCTTTGGCCAGGGAGGTGGGGGCGATGACGTAGCCCAGCCGCCAGCCGGTGACGGCGTAGGTCTTGCCCAGGCCACTCACCGTGATGGTCCGCTCCCGCAGGGGCTCCAGGCTGCCCGGCGAAACGTGAACCCGCCCGTCGTACAGGATGCGGTCGTAGATCTCGTCGGTGATGAGCACCAGGTCGTGGCGGACCACCAGCTCTGTCAGTCCGGCCAGCTCCTCGGCATCGAAGACCCGGCCCGTGGGATTGTGGGGGGTGTTGAGGATCAGGGCGCGCGTCCGCGGGGTGATGGCCGCGGCGATGCGCTCGGGATCCAGTCGGTAGCCCGGCGGCTCCAGGGGCACCGACACCGGGGTGGCGTTGACGAAGATGGCCGCGGGGCGGAAGTTCTCGTGGGCCGGCTCGATGATGAGGATCTCGTCGCCGGGGTTGAGCACGGCCGTCTCCGCCACCACGATGCCTTCGGTCACGCCGCAGGTGACGGTGACATGGACGTCAGGATCCACGGTCCAGCCCAGACGGGCGCTGTAGATCTGGGCCAGCTTCTCCCGCAGGGGTGGATAGCCCCAGGTGACGGTATACTGGTTCAACCCCTGCTGGATGGCCTGGATGGCCGCCTGGAGCACCGGCTCCGGCGGGTCAAAGTCCGGGTAGCCCTGGCTCAGGTTGATGGCGCCGTGGGCCATAGCATGGCGGGTCATTTCCCGGATGGTGGACTCGCCGAAGCGGGCGAGGCGGGCGGCGGGCTGCATGGCACCTCCTTTTGTGGCGCTCAAAGTGGCAACTCAGTCCGACGATTCAATGGGACGACTCAATGGGATGATTGCTCTGATACGCTTGCGCTGAAGAAAGGGAAGAGCCGCCGCATGGCCTCCGGCGTCAGCGGCGCACCATATTCGCACGCCTCGAAGGCTTCGGCGTACTGCACCCGGCGCCCCTGCTCCTCGCCGTAGAGGGCCACCAGTTTCTCCCGATACAGGTCCGCAATCTGGCGGAAGCGCCCCTCCCGCCGGGCCCGAAGCCACTGTCGCCGCTCGGCCGGGGTGGCCGGCACTTCGTCCAGGTAGCCGCCGTTGTAGGGCAGCCACTCATACATCTGGGACTCGTGGCAGTGGAGGGCGTCGAACTTGGCCTCGATGACCTCGTCGATGGCCACCACCACGTCCGCCTGGAAGGGGTAGGGCTTCTGGAAATGGTCCCAGGTATGCACGATGACGGGCATGGCGCGCAGGTGGGGCACATGGGAGACCACGTTGGGCACCGTCACCATGTAGGAGGCGTCCTGGACCAGCTGGGAGGCGTAACGGTGGTCCGGGTGATAGTCGTTGGGGCGGTGGACTGTGATCAGGTCGGGCTGGAACTCCCGGATGATGGCGATCACCAGGTTGCGATTTTCCAGGGTGGGCAGCAGGGCGCCGTCGTGGATGTCCAGGGTGATGTACTCCGCGCCCAGACAGCGGCCCGCGGCGGCTGCTTCCTGGCGGCGGCGCCAGGCCAGGGGCGCGCCGCCCATCTCGTGGTGGCCGGCGTCGCCGTTGGTCAGGCTGACCATCTTCACCACGTGGCCCCGCCGGCTGTAGAGGGCTGCCAGCCCACCGGCGGCAAAGTCGGGATCGTCCGGATGGGCGCCAAAGATGAGCAGTCGCAAGGGTTGGTCCGTCATTGATTCCTCCTCCCGTGTGCTGGCGACAGATGGGCCACTGCGAGCGGCGCCTACAACGTGGCATCGGTTCCCGTAGGGGCGGGGCTTGCCCCGCCCGCCTGATGCCGGACCCCAGGTGGATGAAGGGGCGGCGACAGATGGGCCACTGCGAGCGGCGCCTACAACGTGGCATCGGTTCCCGTAGGGGCGGGCCTCCGTGCCCGCCCGCCCGACGTCGGACCCCAGGCGGATGAAGGGGGGGCGACAGATGCGCCGCTGCGAGCGGCGCCTACGACGTGGCACCAATTCCCGCAGGGGCGGGCCTCCGTGCCCGCCCGCCTGACGTCGGACCCCAGGCGGATGAAGGGGGGCGACAGATGCGCCGCTGTGAGCGGCGCCTACGACGTGGCACCAATTCCCGCAGGGGCAGGCCTCCGTGCCCGCCCGCCTGACGTCGGACCCCAGGCGGATGAAGGGGGGCGACAGATGCGCCGCTGCGAGCGGCGCCTACGACGTGGCCCCAATTCCCGTAGAGGCGGGCCCCTATGCCCGCCCGTTGTTGCTAAAGCCGGCGTTCAGAGAAGACCGGCAGCCAGGACTCGCGCCGCCGAGTCGCCGTCCAGATAGAGCCGGGCGTGCTCCACCGTGCGCAGGATGGAGCCGGGCCGGCTTTCGTCCACCGGCTGGGCCAGGCAGGCGTAAACTGCGTCCGCCTTGCGGGACTCGGGCACGATGGCCAGGATCTGCCTGGCGGCCAGCAGCGCGGGGATGGTCAGGGTGATGGCATGGGTGGGAACCTCCTCCAGGCTGGCGAAGTGACCTTCCCCCACCTGCTGTCGACGGCTCACCGGATCCAGCCGCACCACCTTCACCCAGACCGGGTCGTTGAACTCGGCAAAGGGTGGGTCGTTGAAGGCCAGGTGCCCGTTTTCGCCCCACCCCAGGGCCACCAGATCCGCGGGGTGGCTGCGCAGCAGCGCGGCATAGTCGGCGCACGCCTGCTCCACGCTGGTGGATGAGCCGGCCCCGCAGCTCGGGACCGGGTAGAACGCGGCCGGCTGCACATGGTCGATGATGTGCTCCCGCAGGAAGCGGGGGAAGCTGGCCGGGTGGTTGGGGTCGATACCCAGGTACTCGTCCATGTGAAAGACGTGAACCTTGCTCCAATCGATGCCGTCCAGTTCTCGCAGGGCATGGAGAAAGGTGAGTTGGGAATTGCCGGTGGCCAGGATCAGGTTGGCCTGGCCCCGTTCAGCGATGGCCTGACGCAGGATGGACCGGGCATCCCAGGCAGCCGCACGTCCCAGCTCCTGATTGCTGGCGTAGACGGCCACCGGGAGCCGGTCTACCTGGCCCGTTCGTTGAGGTTGTACCGGGTTCATGATCTGCTCTCACTTTTTCTGTGAAATCTGCATCATCGATGGATCTCCCGAACCGTCGCCTGCCTGCATCGCCTCGCCGGGGCCATGCACCCAGCGGCCCCGGACCAGGGTGCCCCAGGCACTGAAGTCGGGGTTGAAGATGGCCACGTCGGCGTCCTTGCCTGGCGCCAGGCTGCCCTTCCGATCCGCCAGGCCGATGACCCGGGCCGGCGTCAGGCTGGCCATGCGCACCGCCGCTGCCAGGGGAATCCCCACCACGTCGGTCAGGATGGGGAGCATCTGGTTGAGCAGGGTGGTGCTGCCGGCAAACGCGGTACGGTCCAACAGCATGCCCACGCCGTCGTGGACTTCGTACTCCATGCCGCCCATGCGAAAGCGGGCACCCTCGGGCAGGCCGGCGCCGCTGGTGGCGTCGGAAATGGCGCAGAGGCGGTCCGGCCCGATGCACTTGTAGGCCAGCTTCATCAGGGTAGGCGGCAGATGGCGGTTGTCGCTGATCATCTCTGCGGTGAGGTTGTCATAGGTGAGGGTGACCTCCAGCAGGCCGGGCTTCCGCCAGGGGCCTTCCCGCACGGTGGTGGATTGGGCGCTCCAGATGTGGATGGTGTGGCGCAGGCCAGCTTCCAGCGCGGGCAGGAGATCCTCTTCCCGGGCTGCGCTGTGGCCGGCTGCGGGTACGATCTCCAGCGCCACCAGGCGCCGGGTCAGCGCGACGGCGCCGGGCAGCTCAGGCGCGTAGCTCATGATGCGGATGACATCGTGATGGGCCAGCAGGGCCTCGGGGCTGCCGTCGTCCGGCGTGCGCAGATGGGCCGGGTCTTGGGCGCCAGCCTGGGCCGGGGCGAAGTACGGCCCTTCCACGTGAACCCCCAGGATCTGGGCACCCGGCTGCGGGTTCTGCATCCAGGAGCGGGCCCGCTCCAGAGAGGCCACCAGCGCCTGGATGGGCGCGGTGGCCGTGGTGGCCAGAAGGCCAGTGACGCCCCGCCGGGCGTTTTCGGCGGTGATGGTGGCGAAGGCCTCGTCTGTCGGTTCGTTGAAGGTGTGGCCCAGCGCGCCGTGGATGTGGATATCTACCAGACCTGGCGTGATCAGGCGTCCGCCCACATCGATCCGGCGAATCTCGTCGCCTAGCTCGCCAGGTGCGGCGATGCCGGCAATGCGTTCCCCGTCGATGACCAGCGCCTGGCCGCTGAGGACGCTGTCGGGAAGGACAAGCCGTCCGTTGACCAGGGCAAAGTGTCCAGCAGTATACCGGTTGATTTCGTTCATGGTGCAGGCAAGCCTTGCTAGGAAGCGGGGGCTCTGGTTGTGGCGGGGGCAATGGGCCCCTGGACCGTTTTGTGACCTTACAACGTTGTATACTTGTCCGGCCCGTTTCTGGTAGAATTTACGGGATTGACAGGTTACCCTCTTTGTGTTAACAGCTATCCTGTATGAAAGCGATTGGTGCCGGCGGAGCTGTCAGAAGCCCATGCCAGGCGGCGTGGAGACTTCGTCCAGGCGTCGTCGCACGTCGGCATCCAGATGCCAGCCCAGGGCGCCCACGTTTTCCAGCAACTGGGCTTCGGTATCGCTGCCCGTGATGGCCACGGTGATCTCCGGGTGGGAGAGTACCCAGGCCAGGGCCACCTGGGCCGGCGTCCTGCCCAGCTCCCGGGCCACTTCCTGAACCGTCCGGATCACCGCCCCGGCCGGCCCCTGCATGATGCGGTCGAACTGTTCCCGGCCTCGGGTGGCCCAGTAGGAGCCGGCGGGGGGATCCTGCCCCGGCTGATACAGGCCGCTCAGCAGGCCGATGGCCAGGGGGCTGTAGGCCATGGCTCCCAGGCCCTGATCCCGGATGAGGCCGAACATCTCCTTTTCCAGGCTGCGGTCCAGCAGGTTGTACTGGTTCTGGACGCACATGAAGGGCGTGGCCAGCAGCCGGTCTGCGATCCAGAGGGCCCGGCAGACCTGCCAGGCCTGGAAGTTGCAGCAGCCAACGTAGCGCACCTTGCCGGCCCGCACCAGGTCGTCCAGGGCCCGCACCGTCTCCTCCAGGGGCGTCGAGGGATCGAAGACATGGACCAGGTAGATGTCGATGTAGTCGGTCTGGAGGCGGGTGAGGGAACGTTCTACCTCCCGCAGGATATGCAGCCGGGAGAGGCCGTAGTCGTTGGGCCCCTGGCCCACCCGGCCGGCCACCTTGGAGGTGATGACCACCTGGTCCCGGCGGCCCTGGAGGACCCGTCCCAGGATCCGCTCCGAGCGGCCAAAGTGAATGTGATCGTCGGTGGGGGAGTAGATGTTGGCGCAATCGATGAGGTTGATGCCCAGGTCCAGGGCGCGTTCGATCATCCGTTGGGCGGCCGCTTCATCGGCCTGCCCCCGCAGCCCCAGTCCCAGGGCCAGCCTGCTCACTCTCAGCCCGGCTGATCCAAAATTCACGTAGTCCACAGGCGGTGATCCTTCCTGGTGAGGGAATCAGAAGTGGAAGTACAGTGTAGCGAAATCCGACCAACTTGACAAACCTGCCCCCCCGAAAAGTTGGTGTAGAGGCGGCGGACAGGAGGAGGTGATAGCCAAACCATTGGACGTCTGTACCTGCCAAACGTGGGCCTTCTCTGGATAGGAGACTGGAGAAGCGCCCGATGTGCGGAAGCCACAGGACCCCATGCCGGGCAGCGGAGCACCAACCCAAACGCCCCCCGTGGCTTCCCACGGTATGGAGAGGAGAACATAATGCACCATGGTTTCAAGCGGGCGCGGGCTGTCAGCTGGCCCCTGCTCATCTGTGCATGCCTGCTCACGGTGGGAGTCAGCCTGCTGGCCTACACCCGGGCCGGCGCCCAGGAAAATGTCCACGACGAAGATGTGGACTTCCTGGATGTCTGCCCAGCCGGATGCCCCTACGACTCGATCCAGGCCGCCGTGGATGCGGCGGCGCCGGGCGACGTGGTCCGCGTGGCGGTGGGAATCTACACGGACCTCCACGCCCGGGGACAGGTCACCCAGGTGGTCTACATCTCCAAGAGCGTGACCATCCGGGGCGGCTATTCCCTCCAGTTTACCGATCCCCCGAATCCGACGGCCTACCCCACGGTGTTGGATGCCAGGGGACAGGGCCGGGTTTTCTTTATCACCGGCGACATCCATGTGACCCTTCAGGGTCTGCGCCTGACCGGCGGCCACATCGAGGGCGATGGAGGGGGGCTGCGTGCCTCCGGCGCCAACGTGGTCCTGGAGCAGGTGGAGGTGAGGAGCAATGAAGCCCACCGGGGGGGCGGACTCTACTTCGACAACTGCCAGGTCCGCCTCTGGAGTAGCCTGGTGCAGGACAACCAGGCTACAGGCAACGGCGGCGGCCTCTACCTGTACAACAGCCCGGCTGTCCTGGCCCGCAACTGGCTTCTGGACAATGGGAGCGGCGAAGACGGCGGTGGCATCTACATGTTGCTGCAGCATCTCTACCTGGCCAACAATGTCATCGCCCACAATCGGGCGGACGGCCGGGGCAGCGGGATCTTCCTAGCCGGCGATGCAGACATGATCCACAACACCCTGGCCCGTAACGGTGGCCCTGCCGGCCAGGGTCTCTACCAGCTCTCCAACACGGCACGCCTCACCAATACCATCATCGTCGACCATCCGGTCGGCATCTTTGTGGCCGGCAGCGCCACAGTCAACTTGGAGGCCACCTTCTGGGGCCATGAGACCTGGGCCAACGGGACCAACTACATCGCTCGGGGTACCATAGAGACCGGCACCATCGAAATTTCGGCTGCACCGGGCTTCCGGGCACCGGATGCCGGCGACTACCATCTCACCGAGAGCTCCAGCGCCCTGGACGTGGGCATCCAGACGGCTGTCACCCGAGATCTGGATGGAGAGGAACGTCCCTTCGGCCCGGCCGTGGACATGGGCGCGGATGAGTACCACCCAGGGCCGGCCATGCAACCGGCCAGCTACCTTCCCCTGATCGTCAATCGCCGGAGTGCGGCCACCGGCAGCCAGGATCCCTGAAGCAGCCGATAAGACGGAACGCCGGTGCCCTTGTCCGGCCAGGAGGCCGGACCTGCGGCTTGCCGGGCGAATTGGGGCCGTCTGGCCGTCCCGTAGGTCACCCATCCTTGCGTGACAGCGGTGCCGGCGACGGAACGCTGGCGCCCTTGTCCGGCCAGGAGGCCGGACCTACGGCTTGCCGGGCGAATGGGGGCTGCCTGGCCGTCTCGTAGGTCACGCATCCTTGCGTGACAGTGGTGCCGGCGACGGAACGCTGGTACCCTTGTCCGGCCAGGAGGCCGGACCTACGGCTTGCCGGGCGAATGGGGGCTGCCTGGCCGTCTCGTAGGTCACGCATCCTTGCGTGACAGTGGTGCCGGCGACGGAACGTCGGTGCCCTTGTCCGGCCAGGAGGCCGGACCTACGGCCAGCGCATCTGGATGCAGACGGGCGTGGGCACCTGGGCCACGTGGCCGGTGGGCGTCAACCGACCGGAGCGGGTGTCGATCCGGAAGACGACGATGTTGTCGCTGTTCTGGTTGGCGGCCAGCAGATAGGTTCCCGTTGGATCCAGGGCAAAGTCGCGGGGGATGGCGCCCTGGGTCGGCTCGTGGCCCACCAGCTCCAGCTCCCCGCTCCCTTCGTCACAAGCGTAGATGACGATGCTGTCGTGACCCCGGTTGGAGCCGTACACAAACTTGCCCGAAGGGTGGACGTGGACGTCGGCGCAGTGGCTACGGCCCTGGAAGTCCTCCGGCAGGGTGGAGAGAGTCTGGATCTCCTTGAGGGTGCCCCGCTCACCGTCGTAGGCAAAGGCGGTCATGGTGGAGTCCAGCTCGTTGATGACGTAGACGAAGCGGCCGTTGGGATGAAAGGCCAGGTGCCTGGGGCCGGCGCCGGCCTTGACCCGTGCCCAGGGTTGCTCCGGATTGGGGGTCAGCTTGCCTGCCTCCAGGTCCAACCGGTAGATCAGGAGCTTGTCCAGCCCCAGGTCCGCGGCCAGGGCAAAGCGGTTGTTGGGGTCCACGTTGATGGAGTGGGCATGGGGACCCTCCTGGCGTTGGGGGTTGACGCTGGAGCCCTCGTGTTGCACGAAGTCGCTGGCCACGCCCAGCCGGCCGTCCCGCTGGATGGGGAACATCACCACGCTGCCGCCGCCGTAGTTGGCTGCCAGCACGTAACGGCCGGAGGCTTCTACCGTCACATAACACGGCGCAGCACCCTGGCTGGGCTGCTGGTTGATGAAGGTCAGACCCCCCGTCTCCGGGTCGATGGCGAAGGAGCTCACCGCGCCGCTGGATCTGCCGCCGAAATCGCTCACCTCGTTGACCGCGTAGAGATGTTGCCCGTCTGGCGCCAGGGCCAGGTAGGAGGGGTTGTCCACGCCGGTGACCTGGCCGGCCGGGCGGAGTGTGCCCTGCTCCAGATCCAGATGGAGCAGATAGATCCCCTCGCTCTTTCCCTGGACATGGGCGGCCCGGCGGGTGTAGGTACCGATGTAGAGCCAAAGCACCGAATCGTTTTGGGTGGACATGGTGGTTTCCTCTGGAATGGGTTGAACAAACTGGCATTAACTGGACGACGCACACTGGCCCCGTAGTTTGAGGGGCTGTTCCAGCAGGCGGGCGTCCTCTTCCTGGGGGCGTAGCTGTCGTTCGTAGATTTCGGCGTAGAGGGGCGAGGCCTTCAGGAGCTCGTGATGGGTGCCCTGGGCGGCGATGCGGCCCCGCTCCAACACCAGGATCAGGTCGGCCATGCGCACCGTGCTGAGCCGCTGGGCGATCACGAAGGAGGTGCGTCCCTGCATCAGGCGGGCCAGGGCCATCTGGATCTGCCGCTCGGTCTCCGTGTCCACGCTGGCGGTGGCATCATCCAGCAGAAGGATGCGGGGATCCTTGAGCAGGGCCCGGGCGATGGCGATGCGCTGCTTCTGGCCGCCGGAGAGGGTCACGCCCCGCTCGCCCACGTAGGTATCGTACCCCCGTTCCATCTCCATGATGAAGTCGTGGGCCTGGGCCGCCCGGGCCGCCTCCACGATCT